>DATLWQ010000162.1:0-6117 GCA_035576225.1 Fimbriimonadaceae bacterium
GCGGGATCGGTCCAGGTCACCGAGCCGCAGCCAGAAGCGACAACGACAACGACGACTGCGGCACAGACTTCCCCTCCGGCTGAGACCGGAGCCACCCCTGCCAGCGGCGGGAGTGCCGGTGGCCTACTCGGCTTCCTCAACAATGCCCTCTCTTCTGGTAACTGGCTCCTGATCATCCCTGCGGCTCTGCTCGCAGGTCTGGCGCTCTGCCTTACGCCCTGTGTGTTCCCGATGATCCCGGTCACGGTCTCGTTCTTCTCGAACCAGGGCTCCAAGACGACGGGCGGCCGGTTTTCTCTGGGCTTCTTCTACATGCTCGGCATTGCCGTCACCTACGGCGCGGTCGGCGGCATTTCCGCCGCTGCGGGCGGCGCGGTCGGAGAACTGTTCACAAAACAGTGGTTCGTCCTCGCGCTTGCGGCCCTATTGATCGCGCTTGCGCTTTCGATGTTCGACCTCTATGAAATCCGGCTTCCAGGCTTTATCCAAAAGAACCTCAAGGGTCGTAGTGGCCCGGTCGGCGCGCTCATCATGGGCCTGCTCATGGGGTTTGCGGCGGCGCCCTGCGCCGGCGCGCTCGTCGGCGCGGTCGCGGTCAAGGTCGCGGAGATCGGTTCCGTTCCCACTGGCCTCGGCTTCTTCGGGGCCATCGGCGTAGGCATGGGCCTTCCCTTCATGGTGCTGGCCACTGTGTCTTCTGGCGCAAAGGCGCTACCCAGATCGGGCGGGTGGCTCAAGACGACCAAGGCCGTACTCGGACTTCTCGTGCTCTATATCGCCGCCGACTACCTCTTCCAAGGCATTGGCCTGAAGCCGGGCGAAGCGTCCACGCAGATCGCCTGGATACTTGTCTTCGCAGCCTTCCTCATCTACCTGTTGTTCCTCGACAAGAGCGACTCGACCAAGGCCGTCTCTCGCATCAAGGGCGTCACTGCAGTAGCGCTCGGCGTCCTCGCCGGGATGGCTTATTCAAACTTCCAGAAGATCCGATTCGACGAAGAGTACGCACGGCTGCTCAAACAGCAGGGCGGTGCCGTTGCGGACAGCCAGGTCTCCGGCGACAACATCAACTGGATTCTCTACAACGACCAGAACTTTGCGAAGGCCGTCGCCTCGGGCAAACCGATCCTGATTGACGGGCGCGCGGACTGGTGCAAGATCTGCCACGAACTTGAGGACCGGGTCTTCAAGACGCCCGAGGGGCTCATCGCACTCTCCAACGTCTACCTGCTCGAGATCGATTGGTCAACGAACGTCCCGGACGCTTACAAGGACATGACCAAGAAACGGTTCAATATCACAGGACTGCCGCACGTCGTATTCATGAAACCTGGCGGAAAGGACGAGTTCTCGGTGGGCGACATCAAGGACGTCGCAGAACTCAAGTCCTACCTCCGCCGGGCAGGTGCAAAGATTTGAAGACCTTCGACATCGGAGACATCAAAGTCGGTGGAGGACGGATGCTCGTGATCGCGGGGCCGTGCCTCGCCGAATCTTTAGAAGTCTGCCAGCGCGTCGCAGAGACGCTACAGCCGCTGTGCGCAAAGCACGGCTTCGACTACGTCTTCAAGGCGTCGTTCGACAAGGCGAACCGGTCCTCCGTGCAGTCCGAACGCGGCGAAGGCATGGACGCGGGTCTTGAGATTCTGTCGACGATCAAGCGGTCGACAGGCCTCGCAGTCACGACCGACATCCACTTGCCGGACCAGGCGGAGGCAGTTGCACAGACGGTCGACCTGCTGCAGATCCCCGCGTTCCTTTGTCGTCAGTCGGACTTGCTCGAAGCCGCCGCAAAGACAGGCCGGCCCGTCAATGTCAAGAAGGGCCAGTTTCTAGCGCCACACGACACCAAGAACATCGTTGACAAACTCGCAACGTTCGGCGCGAGCGGAACGATGCTCACCGAGCGCGGCACGACCTTCGGCTACAACACGCTGATCGTGGACATGCCAGGGCTAGAGGTCATGCGCGAACTCGGAGTGCCAGTCTGCTTCGACGCGACGCACAGCGCACAGCGGCCGGGAGCACAAGGCGCGGTCACGGGAGGAGTGAGGAAGTCGATCCCAGCGATGGTGCGAGCCGCAGTGGCCGTCGGTATCGACGCGCTGTTCCTGGAAGTGCACCCTGACCCAGCAAACGCTAAGAGCGACGCGGCCACACAGTGGCCTCTCGACAAGGCCGACGAGATCCTGTCGCAGGCCGCACGCATCCGCGATGCGCTGACTCTCGAGCCGAAGCCTTAGGGCCCTCCCTTCAAGCATTCCCTCCCCCCTGGGGGAGGGCTAGGGGGGGGTGAAAGACAACCCCTCCTCGGCTTACGCCAGGCTTCCCATCGGGTCCCAAGGCTCCAGTACGACGGCCTCCTGCTGTAGGACCGCCGCGACCGATTCCGGCACGTGCCGCTTTTCCACGACGACCTCTAGGTTGTACTCGTCGAACCACTTGTCGGTCATCTGGAAGAAGCCCTTGTCGCCGGCCTCCTCGCTCCAACTGTTCTCGACACGCCACTTGCGCGGACTGCCGCCGTCGTCGATGTCGACTCCTGTAAAGACCATCGCGTGCGTCATCATCGACTGCCGATACATGAGTCGCTCGGCCTTCGGAAGGTCGATGTCTGAACCGTAGAGCAGGTCGAGCGCGAAGAGGTCGGTGTCCATCATGCCGAGGTCGCGGTGCAGGTACTTCCCGACGTCGCACCCGAACCACACAGGCGAGCCGTCCTTGATCTGTTCGATGGCCGCCTTCTTCATCGTCTCCAGATCGACGTTGACGTACGCCACCGGCGCACCACCGACAACGTTGCCAAGGTACTTCACGGTGTACAGCCGGTCGAAGTCGTGCCCTGGCCGCGGATCGTGGATCAGGCACACCATGTCGTCGACGTCAAGGCCCACATACTTCTGATAGAACGTCTGCGGCGTCATGCGCCCGGCCCTCGTGAACTTCTTATCCTTGTCGCGCCACTGCCAGTCGAACTCCTGTGGCGGGACCCCCAAGTGGATGCAAAGCATCCTGTACACCTGTGCCATCTGCTCTGTTCGCATCTTGTGCAGTTCTTCGACCGACGAGCCACCCTCGTGCGCGGAGCGAAGTTTCCAAGCGAACTCTCTGAGCCGCCCGGTGATCTGTGCGTTCATGTGCCGCGTGTTCGAACTGCTGTCGGTCTCCGGCATCACAGTCTTCGGCACCACGCCGTACTTCTGCACGACGTTGATGAACATGTGCCACTGGCCGCCGTCCTCGATCGGGTTGGCGAGCAGGTGGTCGAGAACCCTGCTGCCGACCGGTTCGTCGACCGTCTCAATGATGTTAGTCAGGAAGTAGTTCGCCTTCTCCAACTTGTCATAGAAGCAGATGTGGGCCTGGCTGAGTTCGAAGGTCTCCGTCAGGTTCATCGATGCGATCGCCCGCGTGCGGAACGTATTGAGGGCTGCGAACAGCCAACAGCGCCCACTGCTCTTTTGGGCCGTCGCCGCGTTCTCGGGCAGGTGGTGGCTGAAACTGTGATCGATGCGTGCCGCCACGTCGCGATCGACCCCTACGGTCGTGATCGGCGCGGCGCTCACCGCGTTCATCGCCTGGAGGTTGGCCGGCTGTGACCTGAACTCGGCCTCGAACCCCTTGAGGTCGCTCAGAGTGAGCGACGTGGCCGGGCTGCCGACGAGGGTGCTAGACATGCACCAGATTCTACTCTGTGGCAGGCGGCGGGTCTGGAACGTTGGCGCCCGGCGAGCCGAACTCGTACACCGGCCCGTCCATGCCAGGCGTCCTGAACTCGTGCATCACGCCGCCCGTATATCGCCAGATCACAGTCTTCCAGAACTGGCGTCCGACCTTGTTGTGCTCGTGGACGGCCACTTGCCACTTGCCGGGAAACAGGTCGAACACCATGCGCGCAATCTCCTCGCCGATCCCCAGTCGGCGGTAGGTGTGCATGATGAAGAACTCCGGGATCGTGTGGATCGAACCGCCGCGCAGCGAATCGATGTCCTTGACCAGCACGAGCCCCGCGACCTTCCCCTTGACGCGCACGATGAATGGATGGCGGTCCGGTTCGACAAAGAAGCACGAGAAGTTTGGATACTCGAAGTCGCCGTTGTCCGCGACCTCAAAGTCCTCGAACGCCGACATCTCGTGCAGGTACATGTTCAGAAGGTTCTGTATCAGATCCTTCTGCTGCAAGGTGGCACGTTCAAGTCTGAGCGGCAACTCGAGTCCTTCCCAGTATCCCAGCCATGGCCGGCCCTAGGCTGGCACAAAGCAAGTTGTCCCTCTAAAGACGCCAGAGACCGCTAAGTTTGTTCGGATTTCTGGTACTAACCCGTGCTTTGCATGCCTGCGGCGATCCCGGCGATCGTCTGAAGGATGGCCCCCCGATACCTCTCGTCGTCGAGACCGGCGAGCACCACCTGCAACTGGTTCAGCGGCAGCACCGCGGGGTTGCGCAAGGCGATCGTGCCTCTGATCGCGCCAGACTGCTCCAGCAAGTCCTTCTGTCCAAGGACAGAAAGAAGCGCGCGAACCGTCAGTTCGTACTCCCGCTTGATCTGGTTGTGCAAGTCCTGACCGAGCCCGGGGTCTTCCGTCCTCGCCGCATACCACTCGGCCGTCCTGATTTCGGTGCGTGCCAGTTCGAGTTCCGCGTTGCGCAAGACGGTCTCAAAGAACGGCCAAGCGGCGACAAGGCTCCGTAGCCTCTCGAGGTTTCCATTGTCCGCCTTCACGTACGCGTCGAGCGCGCTCCCCAGCCCGTACCATCCGGGAACCATGTAGCGGCTTTGAGCCCAGGCGAAGTTCCAGGGGATCGCCCGCAAGTTCTCGAGCCCCGTCAGCGGCTTGCCGGGGCGCATGACAGGCCTGCTCGCGATGGGGAGCGCGCTAATCTCTTTGATGGGGGTCGCCTGCGTGTAGAACTCGATGAACCGTGGGTCTTGCACGAGCGAGCGGTACTTGTCCTGTGCCGTCTTTGCGATCGCCTCCGTGGTCTCGTGCCAAGCCGGGTCGTCCTTAGGCTGGTCGCTCCTCCTTCCCTCGGCGCACTCCAGTAGCGCGGCACCGATGATCTGTTCCATGTGCCGGTGAGCGATCGGCGAAAGGCTGTACCGAAAACTGATCACCTCGCCCTGCTCTGTAAACCTGATCTGTCCGTTGAAACTTCCCGGCGGCTGGCTACGGATCGCCTTGTTCGCGCGCCCGCCTCCGCGCCCGACCGTGCCCCCGCGCCCATGGAAGAACCTCACAGCAATTCCGTGGACGCGCGCCGTCTCCGCGAGTCGGCCCTGAGCGTTGTAGAGCGACCAGTTCGCTGAGAGGAAGCCCCCGTCCTTGCTCGAATCGCTGTAGCCGAGCATGACCTCCTGCAGGGCACCGCGCCGGTCGATGATCCCACGATAGAACGGCTCGGTGAACAGCGTCTCCAACAACTTTGGTCCGTTGGCCAGGTCGTCGATGGTCTCCAGGAGCGGCACGAGATCCAGGTCGAGCCGTGCTTCGCCGCCCTCCGACACGAGCAGTCCCGCGTCCTTGGCGAGCAGAGCGATCTCCAGGATGTCGCTTGCGCCCTCCGTCATACTCACGATGTACGCCCTTGCATGCTGGGGACCAAGAACTTTGTGGATCTTCAGGATCGTGCGGAAGGTCGCCCTCACCTCTTCAACGTTCTCCGAGCCGCGCCACGAAGCGGATACAAGTGGACGCGGGTTCTGCAACTCCTGACGAAGCACACTGCGCCGCTCTTCCTCCCCCATATTCAGATACTCGCCGGACGAAAGAGTCCCTGCCGCCGAAAGCAGTTCGTTGACCGCCTCCTCGTGCCGCGCGGAGTGCTGCCGGACGTCGAGCGCCGCCAAATGGAACCCGAACGAGGCTGCCTGACGCCACACACGTGCGAGCAACCCGCTCTCCACCTGGATGCCGGCGTCCGCCTCGGTGAGGCACCTGCGCAAGAGGGAAAGGTCCGACACGTACTCCTCGCACGACTGGTATGCGTGCCGTGGACACACTGCCGCCTCGTCGTCGCCGAGCGCGGTGACATATGCGATGCGCGCGCGAAGACGCGCCTCCATCATCCGTAGCGCGACGTCGAGCGGCGACCGACGCGTCCAGTAGCGCTGCGCT
>DATLWQ010000163.1:0-3279 GCA_035576225.1 Fimbriimonadaceae bacterium
GACGCGGCGCACAGGCGGCTCGCTGAGCAGATCAAGTCGAAGAGCGCGGAGCGGATCTATGTTGTCGTTGTCTTCGGGATGCCGGAGCACGAGAAGTTTACGATCGACGCGCCGATCGGTCGGCACCGGGGGATTCCGAGCCTCATGACTGTGAAGCGGGAGGGAAGGGGAGCGGTGACGCACGTCAAGGTCCTTGGAAGCGGTGGGCATGGCTCGCTGGTCACGTGCCGACTGGAGACGGGCAGGACGCACCAGATCCGTGTACACCTTTCGAGCATCGGACACCCGGTCCGCGGCGACAAGCAGTACGCCAAGAAGCCCTGGAACGAGGGGCCGCTACAGTTGCACGCGGCGCTGCTGAAGTTTGTCCACCCCGCGACCGGCGAGGCGCTGGCGGTGTATGCTGAACCCCCGGAGGACTTCCTCTTGGCAGACGATGTCACGAGGGAGGGCATCGAAGAATGGTAGGAGCGGTCAGCGCGGTCGAGCGCATCCAGCAGAACGGGCTGAGGTCGGCGAGCAACGCCGACCTTCTCAGCGTGGTTCTTGCGCGCGACGCGCGCGATGTGGAATCGTGCGCGGCCGACGCGCACAGGCTGGCTAAGAAGTTCCAAGGCGCGCGACTGCTGGACATCGGTAGCGCCGACCTGAAGGACGCCGCAGGGCTTGAGTCTTTCGAGTCGCTGCAGCGAACAGCCGCGATGGAACTGGGCCGACGCGCAGCAGAGGCAGGGAAGGGGGAGACGACGCTCTTGAACGACTCCGACGCGGTCTACGCGCACTTTGCGCGGCTGGAGTCGGAGAAGCAAGAGCACTTTTGTGCCGCGTACCTCGACTCGAAGAACGGAGTGCTTTCGACGCACACGGTCCACATCGGCACCGTGAACATGAGCGTGGTCGGTCCGCGCGAGGTCTTTCGCGAGGCGGTGCGCGAGAACGCCGCCGCACTCGTCGTCGCGCACAACCATCCGAGCGGCGACCCTTCGCCGAGCCCGGAGGACATCGCGGTGACGAGGAAACTCGCGGAGGTCGGTCGGCTGCTCGACATTCCGCTTCTCGACCACATCATCGTCGGACGCGGGACGTATGTGAGCCTGCAGAGGGAGGGTGTGCTTTGAACTTTGAGGACAAGTGGGAAGAGGCGCTCGCTCCGCTGAGGACGGAGATGGAGTCGCGGCACAAGGTCCGCGAGGGGGCGCTGCAAAAGTGCCGGCTGTTGATCCAGACGTCGAGCAAGTGCATACGGCACATCCACAGGAGGCAGTTCGAGAAGGCCGAGGCGCTGTTGCAGGAAGCGATGAAGATCAGCAGCCAGGCACGCGACGAGATGGATCCGCAGCCGGTCGTGCGATACGCGCCCTATCTGCAGGACGCGGAGAAGGAGATGGTGGAGGCGGCCGCGGTCATGGCGATCGTCCGGACACAGCCTCTGCCAAGCGCAGACGACCTGGGCGTCGACGCCGTGAGTTACTTGAACGGAATGGGAGAGGCGGCTTCTGAGTGCCGTCGCTACGTTTTGGACGAAATGCGCAACGGGAGCCTCGGTGAGGCGGACAGGATGCTCGGACAGATGGAGTCGGTGTACGACGAACTGATCACGTTCGACTATCCGGACGCGATGACCGGCGGACTGCGACGCACGTGCGACGCGCTTCGCGCAGTGATCGAGCGCACGCGAAGCGACCTCACGATGACGCAGGTGCAAAGGGAACTGATGGACGAACTGAAGAAGGCGGAGCGCTAGAGTTCGAAGTTGCCCTCGCCGGGGGGCTTGGGGCGGTCGACCTTGGTGACCCGCGCGACTTTTGCCTGCGAGCCGACGCTTAGGACGGAGTAGAGCCAAACGATCGCCAGGATCGCGATCGGCACGAGGACAATGCCGTTGAACTCCTTGACGTGGGTCTTGAAACCGAAGGCGGCGGGAATTCCGCTGATGCCGTTCGGGACGAGCAGCGCCCACACCCAGCAGGCCGCCCAAACGACCATCATCGTGACTCACGACGCGATCTTGTTACTGACGATCTGACCGAGGCCCGGAATGAAAAAGGAAAGGACCGCGGCAGCCTTGGCGTTGGCGTAGGTCTCCGAGAGGCTGGTGAGGCTGAGCGGATCGCCGGCCGAACCGACGATGGACTCGGCCCACTTTGTCTCGTAGGCGATGTTGTTCGGCTCGATGCGGTGAGCCATCCTGTAGGCGTCTCGGGCCTTGCTGTATTGGCTCCGCTTCCAGAGTTCGTCTCCGAGCGCGACTTGGAGCGCCGCCGAGCCCGGCGCGACTTCGGACGCCTGCTTGAGGAGGCGTTCTGCGACCGACCCTTGGCCACGGATGCGCGCGAGCGAGGCCTCCTGGATGAGGCGGTCTGCCTCTTCCAGTTGCTCGGGCGTGGGCTTGGGCGGCAGTTCCGGCTCTGGCGCCTTTTCGGGCTTTGGTTGCTCAGGCTCGGGTCGGTCTTGTTCTTCCATCAGTCGTCTATCAGATCGGGGTTCGGCTTCATTGTGTTCCACAAAGTCTCAAGATCGTAGAACTGCCGCTTTTCTTCTAGCATCGCGTGGAACACGACGTCACCATAGTCGAGGAGCAGCCAGCCGGTGCCGGGCCCGGGGTTCTTGTGCCTCGGCTTGAAGCCGGCCTCGCGCATCTTTTCCTGAACGCGGTCGGTGATGGAGCGGACGTGCGTGTCGCTGGTGCCGGAGGCGATGACCATCATGCTCGTGGCGGAGGTCTTCTTGTGGACGTCGAGCACCTCGATCCGCTGCGCCTTCATGTCGTCGGCGATCTGCGAAATCATCTCCGCCTTCTTCGCGCTCGAAACGTCCTTACTCTTTTTCGAAGATGTTGTTTTCTTTGACGTAGCCATAGACTGCTGGTGCGACGGTGTGGGACCAGTCCTCGCCACGAACCGCCATGTCCCTGATATTAGACGATGAGAGCCCCTTGACGTCCGCTGTCACCAGGTCGATCCGTTCCCGGGTCTCGGGATCGAGTCTGGAAAGAACGGTCTGGAGGTCGGTTCCGGGGCGCTGGAAGACGGCAAGACGGCACAAGTTGAGGACCTCCTTCGGCTCCTTCCAGTCGTTGAACGTGGCGAGGGCGTCGGCCCCCAGGATGAACCAGTACTCTCCGGGCATAACCATCTTGAGTTCGCGCAGGGTGTCTACAAGGTAACTGTCCCCGCCTCGTGAGGTTTCGATGTCGCTGACCGCCATGCCCTCGTGGCCCTCGATGGCGAGTTCGCACATCTTGAGTCGCTGCTCGGCGGACGATTGCCGGCGGCGCTT
>DATLWQ010000164.1:0-5020 GCA_035576225.1 Fimbriimonadaceae bacterium
GGACATCGACGCCGCGAACGGAACGTACGCGAACTTCAACGTCAGCAGGACGCTGGTCTCGACCCCCGTGGGATCGCTCGACTTCGAGTCTGGCGTCGGTTGGGCGGACGGCAACCATAACGCGTTCTACTTCGGTGCGAACAAGTCCGCCTTCGTGGACTTTGGAGCAAACCTGACCTACACACTCTCGCTTCTGGGCGCAGGGTCCGTGTACGCCTACGGCGGATACACGTCGCTGCTCGATAACAGCCTCGCAGCCGGTTCTGTACGGCGCAGCAACGTCGTGATCGGTGCCGGGTTCTCTCTGGGATTCTAGCGAGACCTTCCTGTCAGGGTTTTCGACCACAAGTCGTTTGAACCTTCCAACAAGGAACTGCTGTAGTCCAGCGGTACCCTAATGGCATGCCTCACACACGCAAGAAAGCCGGTGAGCGCAAGGACAAGAAGACGGCCCGAATGCGCGAAGCCGAAGAGTTCAAACACGGCATGGCTAAGCCGAAAAAGAAGACCAGCGACCAGTGGGACGTGCAGTCCTACAAGCCTGGCCACGCGAGCGACAAGACCAGCCCCCAGAACAGGCCACGGGGCGCGAAGAAGAAAGGTTAGTTACTGTCTTTCTTCTGTAAGTCGGCCAACCGTGCCTTCATTGCCGTCGTGCGCACCCCCGCCGCGCCAAAGTCGAACGGCTGGAAGCCAATAAGTGACAAGTCGGTGCCGGGCTTGATTCGGAAGTCGTGGCTCCTCGCGTCGACGAAGGGCGAAGGGGCGACGAGCCAGTCTTGAACGCGCCCCATCTGTTCCCACGCAGAGCGGGGCTTACCTAGCCAAGTCGGCGCGGCGCCGTCCAGACGGCACCACATCACGCCGCGCACCGTGTTCTGCAGTTTGTCCCACGGGCCCGCGAGGAACGGCTCGTGGTCGGCAAGAACGATGCAGTTCTCTATCGTGAAACTGTGGTGGTCTTCGACGCGCGTCGCCTGTAGGGACTCGTCACGCGCGAAGGCGAAGATGCAATTTTGCAGGACGTTGTCCTTGCCGTAGTGCTGGTGAAAGCCGCCCGACGTGGTGTCGTAGACCAGGCAGTCCTGGAACGTGATTCCTGTGCTGCCCTCGTCTGTATAGAGCCCCCAACCGCCGTACTCCGAGCAGTGGACGTCGTTGAACACGCACCCGACGACGCTTGTGCCCTCGCTCGGGCCGAGCGTGTAGACGCCGCCCATGTCGCTCAGGAGCCCCTGCCCAATCTTGTGGATGTGCGAACTGACGAGGTGGTTGCGCTTGGCGGGACTCGGGTCGTATCCCCAGCGCCAGCCGATCGAGACGCCAGTGTAGTAGAGGTCGCTGATGTCGCAGAACCGCACGGTGTTGTCTGGGCTCGCGCCGATCCACACTCCGACGGCGCAGGGCGTCAGCCGCCCGCCACTGCGCACGATCGAGTTTGAGACTAGGCAGTGGGACGTGATGGTCGCGTCGGTCGCGCTCGGCTCTCCGATGCGCACGCCGCCCGCGCCGAGGTCGTAGAGCGTACAACTTTCGAGTTCGCAATCGTGGCACGCTCGCCGGAACCACACGGCGTATTCGCCAATGTGGCCGACTTCGCAGTCCTCGAACCGCACGTTGCTACCGTAGTCGACTGTCACCGCCGAGCCGACGTTCGACGCTGCCTGCGCCGCCTCCTTTCGCCCATCGGGGATGTTGAATGTGGAGTGCTCAAACCTGAGCCCGCGCAGGGTGACGTTGTAGACAGGGTGCGCAGAGTCGCCCTTGATCTCCAGCAAATGATTGATCCTTGGGACTGAAGGCGCAGCGGGGAGTTGGCCCGCAGACGCTCTGTAGAGGACTTTGCCGTCAGGCTTTTGGATCCATTCTCCGGGCTCGTTCCAAAGTGCAGGCAGGTTTTCGATCCAGAACTTTGTTCCCGTGTGCCAGGAGTTCCACGACTTCATGCCTGCACCGGACGTAACGATCTTGCCGTCCACGAACTGGAACGGGCGGCGCGTGTCGTCCCACTTCGAGACGACTATCAGATCGGCGGCGGCGATGTCTGCGGCGCTGCACTTTGAGAGCACTGTCGACAGAGAGCCATCGACGCCGATCGTTTGCACGGCCTCCTGGGCGAAACGATCACCGGGCTTTGTCACCTGCTCAGCGATGCTCGTCATCGAATACAACATTTGAGGGTTGGTGTAGCCACCCGCACGCTTCGCCCGGACACCGCCGACGAAAAGTTGCCGCGTCTTCGCGCCGCCCGGCACGACGAGCGACCAGACATCGCCTTGCTCCCTTCGCCACTGCAGGCCAGGGTAGCCGCCGTCGAACACTACCTTCGCTCCGCGGACTGGCTCGATCGTCAGTCTGCTCAGGTCGGGGCCGATTTCGAGCGGCTTACTTAGGTAGACAGTGCCGCTCTTGATCTGGAGCGTAACCGGGCTGTCCACGAGGAGCCTTCGTGCCTCAGCGAGCGCGTTGGCCACAGAGTCCTCCGTCGGGTCGGCGACGATGAAGTAGCCCGGAGCAAGAACTGCGGCGAGGACGACAGCCAACATGGCCAAGGCATACCTGATCTGCGCACGGGCGCGAACCCAGTAAACTCGTCCCAGAGCGATGCTGACTCTACTCCTTGCCATGGTGATGACCCAAAAGCCGATCGGCCCGCTACCGACGAAGAACCAGTTGGACTGGCACAAGCGACAGTACTACGCCTTTGTCCACTTCGGGCCGAACACGTTCACGGGAAACGAGTGGGGCAAGGGCACCGAGGACCCCAACATCTTCAACCCGACGGAACTCGACTGCCGCCAGTGGTGCCGCGTCTTCAAGGCGGCAGGGATGTCGGGGGTCATCATCACAGCCAAGCACCACGACGGATTCGTCCTGTGGCAAAGCAAACTCACCAAGCACGGAGTGATGTCCAGCAAGTGGCGCGACGGCAAGGGCGACGTTCTGAAAGATCTGAGCGCGGCGTGCAGGGAGTACGGGCTCTGGATGGGAGTCTACCTCTCGCCGTGGGACATCAACCACCCCACCTACGGCACGCCCGCCTATAACGACACCTTTGTCGGCATGCTCAAGGAGGTGCTGACCAACTACGGCGACATCAAGGAGGTTTGGTTCGACGGAGCGAACGGCGAGGGGCCGAACGGCAAGAAACAGGTGTACGACTGGCCGAGGTTCGAGGCGACGGTGCACAAGTACGCGCCGAACGCCGTGATCTTCGGCGACGCGGGCGACGTGCGCTGGGTCGGAAACGAGAGCGGCTTCGTCGGTGAGACCAACTGGAACTTCATGCCGGCCGGACACTGGCCGGGCGACCAGTCGATCTACCAGTTCCTCAACACCGGCGACCCGAACGGCGACAAGTATTCGCCCGGCGAGTGCGACGTCTCGATCCGACCCGGCTGGTTCTGGCGCGCTTCGGAAAACTCGAAAGTCAAGACTCTCGACCAACTCAAAGACATCTACTACGGCTCAATCGGCCACGGCGGCAACATGCTGCTCAACGTCCCAGCCAACGAAGAGGGACTCATCTCGCAAGAGGACATCGACTCGCTGATGAAGTTCAGACGCTGGCGGGATGAGACGTTCACCGACGACCTCGCGCTCACGGCGCGGGCCACGGCGACGTCCGGGCTCACCAACGGTCACGGCACCTACAAAGGCTTTCCGGCGAACCACAAGTATTGGAGCGCCACCGACAACAAGAAGCAGGCGGCTTTCGCACTGAATTGGATGTCGCCGCAAACGTTCGACCACGTCGTGCTTGGCGAATACTTGACGCTCGGCCAGCGGATCGCGAAGTTTTCCATCGAGTGCAACGGCACGACGGTCGCTGAAGGCACGACAGTCGGCTATAAGCGCGTCCTGCGCTTCCCCACTGTGACGACGAACAAGATGCGCGTCGTAATCGAGTCCTCGAGAGCCGCTCCAACCCTCGCAAAAGTATCTGTCTATCTCGGGCTGCCGGGCGTAGCGATCAGTGGCGGGAGCGCGTCCTTCATTGGTGAGCAGAAGATCGTGCTATCGTCCGACAACCACGAAGCGCACATCCACTACACGCTCGATGGATCGACACCGACGGCGTCTTCCGTGCTGTACAGGGGCCCGATCACCATCGACAAGACGACGACGGTGAAGGCCATTGCGGTCTATCAGGGCCGCAAGTCGTTCGAGCCTGCTGTGCAGACCTTTACGCACTACTCACGGAGCGACCTCTGGCACTCGATCGTCTTCGTCAGGCAGCCCGATCCGGGCATCGCCTACACCTATATCGAGCAGGGATGGCAGACGCTCGACCAGATGAAGAACGCTAAGACGACCGCGACGGGCGTCAGCACGAAGGGGCTCGATATCGGGCAGAGGAAGCGCGACGAGCATTTCGGCTTCTCGTTCAACGGCGTGTTCACCGCGCAGAAGGACGGGATCTACACGTTCTTCCTGACCAGCGACGACGGAAGCAGACTGTACATCGACGGCAAGCGCGTCATCGACAACGACGGACTTCACGGAATGGAGACAAAGGACGGCGTTGCGCCGCTGCAGCAGGGCTATCACCAAATCCGGGTCGAGTACTTCAACGCGACTGGCGGCATGGGCCTCAAACTCGAGATGCAGGGCCCTGGTATCGACCGCCATGAGATGACAAGCGAGGAGTTCCGGCACTGACACGTGTGATCGTGCCCCTGTTCGTGCTGTGCGCCCTCCTCGCCGGCTGCGCGCAAAAGACCGGCGCAAAACCCAGGGCTGACGACGGCTCGCCCAGTGTGCTTGCGTCCAAACAGCCGGATACAAAGGACATGGTCTTGGTCGAAGGCGGGACGTTCGAGATGGGTGCCGACGATAACATGCCGAACGAAAGGCCGGTGCACAAGGCCACGGTCAAGAGTTTCTATATTGACCCGTACGAGGTGACCAATGCGCAGTTCGCGAAGTTCGTCAAAGAGACCGGTTATGTGACCGAGGCCGAGAAGATCGGCGATTCAATCGTTTTCACCGGCACGAAGGGCAAGGTGCCGCTCGACAA
>DATLWQ010000165.1:0-2747 GCA_035576225.1 Fimbriimonadaceae bacterium
ACTCCGTTTCCCTCACCCTAGCCCTCTCCCTGAAGGGGGCGGCGACTGGACCACGCAGGCTAAAGCCTGCGGCTACGTTACGGCTCGCGTGGACCCCGCCCTTCCCACCAGCCCCTCTTTGCGAGCCTGAAGGCTCGCGGACCGTGGTGCGGGCTGAATGCCCGCGCTCCGTTGGATGCGGCTCTCTTTCTCCCTCACCGTAGCGCTCTCCCGCAAGTGGAGAGGGGACTCGACTTCGTTCTATTGCCCCGACTTGAGCAGCGATTGAAGGTCGATGATGTAGTTGCCGGCGCCAGAGACCTGTGGGAGTCTGCCGTCCCACTTCGTGATCCACTCGCGGGCGACGACGAGCGAGCCGCCCTGCACGCGCAGGGCCTCGGCGTTGAGTTCGGCGGCCTTCGCCTCGCCCTCGGCCTTGGCGATCGCGGTGTCCTTTTCGAGTTCCGCGCGCTGAAGAACGTACTTCTGTTGTTCGGCCTGCTGTTGGGCGACCTGCTTTGCCTCGATGGCGCGGTTGAACTCGGGCGAGAACTCGAAGTTCGTGATCGACAGTCCGCCTGGGTTGACGATGATGTCGTAGTCGGCCAACCGTTTGGTGATCTCGGTCTCGACCTCCTCCTTGACCTGTGCCCGCTCCCGAATCAGGCTTTCGGCGGTGTACTTTGCGGTGACGACCTTGATCGACTCCTGCACTGCCGGGTCGATGATGCGCGCTCTGTACTCGGTGCCGACCGACTGATAGAGTTGCGAGACCTTGCTCGGATCGACGCGGAAGTTGAGCGCAAGGGTCGTTGACACGACCTGGAGGTCGCTCGATGCGGCGCTGGCCTGGCTCTCCTCCTTCTGCGTGCGGACCTCCATCAGTTGGACGGTGTCCATGGCCGGCACGATCAGATGGATGCCTTCGTCGAGTTGCCCTTGGACCGCTCCGAAGCGAAGCAGCACTGCGCGATGACCGGCGGGCACGATCGTTATCATTGCCCACAGCGCGCCGCCGACCATCATGACCGCACCCAGGCTGCGAATGAGCCAGGCGGTGGGATGCAGGTTGGCTTTGTCTGACGTGTGTCGGTCGAGAGACTTGATCACGAACGACAGAACGAAGAGCACTATTCCGAGAACGACGAGAACCATTTCAGTTTTCCCTCAATTGCGCACGTGGCGCTATCCAATATTACGGACGGAGGAGAGGGGGGCTGCGGAGTCCCAATAACCCCTCGCTGCCTGCAGAAACTTGATTAGGTGGGAGCACGTCAAGTCCATAGAGAATGCTTTTAGTGTTGACCGGACTGGTCGTCTGGACTTCGACCGCAAAGCCCTCGTACGTGGTCGAGACCGTGGCTTTCCCTCAAGAGTGGGGGTATGCGTTTGCGGATAGCATGGATCGCTACGGGAGACACATCGTCGTGGCGAAGCGGACGGCGACCGCACCCGCCACTAACGTCTTTGCGCTCTCGACGAAGGACGGAACGACCGCCTTGGCTGCAGAGGCTGGTGTGGGAGTCATGCAGATTGCGAGCGTGCTGGACGATGGAACCGTTGTTGGAACGGCGTTCCGCGACGCTTATGGAACATCGCCCGCCCCGTTTGGCCCGTTCGCGATCGGCCCCTCAAAGACCATCCGAGATTCACTGTCGCTCATCGCCAACAAACACTACGTGGAACTCATCGGCGCTAACGATAAAGGCGACGTTGCCGCAAACATCTATCGCGATCCGCCGGTCAACTCGTTTCGCGATGCGATCTACGGGATTTCGGCAGTCGTCGACGGCAAGAAGATCGACCTGGAGAACCAGCGCGCCTTCGCCATGAACGGCGAGGGCGCGATCGTTTGCAGCGATCCGGACTGGGCGGATCAGGTCGTCACTTATGACCACGGGAAATTGAACCGCCTCTTTCACGACTCCAATCGAGGTCTGCAACCCGAGTTCCGTCCGACTGGAATCAGCGCGACCGGAGCCGTGATCGGTAGCGACGGCAACATGCAACAGACGTTCGTTTTATTTGAAGACGGCGCGTATATGCACATCCAAGGGCGTACAGACCAGTTCATGATTGCATCGAGCATCAATAGTTCCAATGAGGTCGTCGGAACGTACAGCAACGGCGGCGGCTCCGGTACACGTCCACGAGACCCCGACGGGTTCCTTTGGTCTGGGCACCGGCTGTATGCGCTATCGAGCCTAGTCGATCTGCCGAAAGGCTCAATGATTGTAGGCGTTCAGCAGATTATCGACAACGGTGACATCTTGGTGACTCTGGCGCTTGATCACGACTGGACTAAGACGGTGCCCGCAGTCTTGCGGCGCAAGCACACTTCGAACTGATTGCGAGTCAGGATGTCTTCTTTTCCCCTCACCCTCCCTCTCCCCAGGATCGGGGAGAGGGGACGGTTTGCGTCTCTTGAATCTAGACGACTTGCAGCTGGGTTGGTGACGGAGCGGCGACGACCTCGCCGTAGGCGGTGCCGTCGCGCTCTTCGTCGAGGCGGACCCACTGCATCGTGCGGGCGAGGGTGGGCGAGCCTACCATGCGGACTGTGATCCAGTTGTCTGTCGTGCCTTCGAGCAGTTCGCCCTTCTTGATCTTGCCCTCGACTAGGACGCGCATCGTGCGGCCGAGGAAGCGGTAGACGTGCTCGCGGCCTGTGCGCTGTGAGACCTCGGTCAAGCGCTGTGAGCGTCGCTTCTTTTCTGCGTCGTCGACTGGATCTCCCCATTGATCGGCGGGGGTGCCGAAGCGCGGTG
>DATLWQ010000166.1:0-1703 GCA_035576225.1 Fimbriimonadaceae bacterium
TAAGTCCTACGACTGCTGGCACACGGTGGTTGTTTTAGAGAATAATGATCGCGAGGCCGGTTTGGGATGCAGCCGGCCGGAGTCTCAAATGGCCAGAAGCATTGAAAAGATAAAGTTCGGTCTCAAACTCAGGACCGACAGAAAAGAAAACGCCCTCACAGTAAAGATCGGTACGAAGAAGTATGCGCTTCCTTACGAGGTTCGCACCATCACCTCAGACGACTATGTGTTCGTCCACGTCCCCCCCGCGGCAGAGATCCTCAAGATAGGAAGCAAGGGTCTCGAGCCGGTGACCAAGTCCGACGAGGCCGAAAAGGCCGTCCAGAGTTTCCGAAAGGCGCGAAGGTCTAGGCGCCGCGCGAGGCGCTCGAAGGACCTCCCCGAAGACGTCAAGAACATCCTCAAGGCGAAGATTCCTGCCGGCCACAAGATCGGCTACGACGCCGAAGGAAACCTCAAACTCGTCAAGACGCGAAAGCGCAGGGCGAAGGCCGCCGCAAAGCCGAAGGCGGCGACCGCGCGCAAGAAGTCTACGAGGCGGACCGCAAAGAAGCGCTAGAGCCGCAAATCGGGTATCGATCGTCTCCTGGGCATCTACTAGCCCGGGAGACGTCTTTTCTAAGGCGAGAGGCGTTCCAAGAATTGGACAACGCAACATGCAACTCGGAGAGACTCGTTCTGCTGACCTGCTGGCGGTAACGGTGGAATCTTCCGGCAGCACGTGTGTCCTGTATAATTTCTCCCGGCCCAGACTCTTGGGCCCGGACGAGCAGTGTGAGAAAGTCTATTGCGTCGATTGTTGCCTGCGTACTCGGCTCGGTTCTGCTCGCGTCGGTGACCGTTGGCCACGGCCAGTCCGCCTCCGATTCAATAAGGTCCAGCGCTGATAGCACCGATCCGGTTCGAGTCGATGACGTCAAGGGCGAGACACAGCGTGACGTCTGCTCGCTCGACGTCCATATGCCAGACGACGGAGTTCCACAGGTCAGGAACATCTCGGGCGATTGGGTCAACGTCCTTGCTAAGTCACAGATCGATATGGATACGGCCGCAAAGATCACGGCCGTTCAAAAGGGCGACCAACTGACCATTATTGCCAAAATATTCAACTTCCTTGACTTTGACCAGCCACGCGACGTGGATGTCGCTTACACGGGCACGATCGTTGATGGAAAGTTCGAACTCGCTCACACGTACAAGTCCATCGAGGAGGTGAGTTGCTTCTGGAACCAGAAACTGCGGAAATACCTCGTCGGCAAGACTGTCTGGATTACGGGCGAGATCCCGAAGACGCCAGATGAGCCGCTGACGCTCGCGTTTGCCCAAGAAGCGACGGACTTCGATCCCAACGGATTTGACCTGCCGATCAGCCCGCTCGGATATCGCGTGTCCATCACCGCGACGTATGAGAGGGCCGCGCCCAAACCGACGTATCCCGACTACACGATCGTCCTGCCACCGACCGTTCCTAGAGTCATAACGTGGGGCACCGGTCTTCCCGGGCCGCAGACCGACGACTGGAGCCGCCTGGTTCCCAAAGAGGTCATCGACCAATACCAGATCAACGGACGCTGGATCATCATGGCCGTCTACGGGCAGAACCTGTTCGGCGCCTTCAAGAAGGATCCGCCGGTCACTTGGGCTCCGGCCGACAAGCACCTCGACTACAAACTCCTGTTCTCGGGCTCCTATGTCCAGGATCG
>DATLWQ010000167.1:0-6619 GCA_035576225.1 Fimbriimonadaceae bacterium
CCGTAGTGGTGCGGAGCGGCCAGCGTCACGCGGCGACCGTCGACAGACGTGACCGGGATGCTCTCGTCCGACCAGTCCCAGCGCCAGAATCCGTACGCCCACACGTCATCCGTGTCGCTCCAGCGTGACGGCCTGTCGCTCGAAATTTCGAACACCGGCTTCCGGTCTCCGGTGTCGCCGTCGCGCCGCACGCTGCCCGCGTCGATGATCCGGCCGGTCTTGATATAGCCCTCATTGGGCCAGCGTGCGAGCGTCTGCGGCTTCTCGTCGACAAAGAGCTCGACCTGCGGCACGGTCGTCGGGTGGCTCATGCCGCGCTGCTCCAGGGCTGGCACTTCTTGAACGCCCAGGCGGTGCAGATCGACACTATAGACGTGGCTTCGAACCGTCGCGGGAATGCGCTGGTCGTCAGTGCGGCGCCAGAGGTCGCGTGGGACTTTGATCGCACCGCGCAGAACGGCGCGGTCTTGGCCAATGATGCGCAAGTGCGGCTTGTCCTCCCCCACGACGACCGGTTCCGTGACGATGTAGTCGCCCGCCGCAACTTGGATCGTGTCTCCTGGCCCTGCGATGTTCACAGCGCGAGCGAGCGTCGCCACGGGACGGCCGGAGGTGCCTGGGGCAGCGTCCGAGCCGCTCGGCGCGACGTAAATTATCTTGAGCGTAAGGGCGGCGAGGAGGACGAGGGTCATTCTCGAACCCTCAGTGTATCAGGTTCGTTCGGGCGGACAGCCCTACGGGAGCCCGCCCGTGATGGCTGAGACTAGCCCCACTTCTTGCCGATTTCGTCAAGCCCAGCGTTGCCCAGGTCTTCCGGAGTCATGCAAATGTGGAACTCCACTTTCGCGTCGAGTTGCAGAAAGAACGGCTCAGCGATCGAAGGCACGGCGCTCGACTTCGGCACATCGACGATCATAATCCAGGACCGTCGACCGTTGTTATTCGTAAAGTAGATCGCCTCTGGCTTGGCTGCAGAGAGCATGGCGTCGATCTTCTTGCCGATGGAGCCGTCCGCAATGTACTTGTTGAACTTCTCGATGGTGGGTTCTACGTAAACGAGCATTCTCATGGTGTGTAACCTGCGATCAGGGTACCTGCCGGTTCCGGCTGCCCGTAGGCGGGCATTGAGTATCGTATAGCGCGGAGATGGTGAGGATCGGTTTAGTCGGGTGCGGGTTCATGGGGGCGATGCACGCCAACGTCTACAGCCTCCTCGACAACGCGAACCTGGTCGGCGCTTATGACCACAAGCCGGAGCGGGCCAAGGCGTTCGCCGAGAAGTGGGGGTGCAAAACCTACGGTTCTTTCCAAGAGATGCTAGGCGAGGTCGATGTCGTCGACGTCTGCCTGCCAACGAACGTCCACGCGGAATATTCGGTCGCGGCGTGCCGTGCGGGCAAGCACGTGATGTGCGAAAAGCCGATGGCGCTGACGCTCGAGGACGCCGACGAGATGGTCTCGGCAGCGAACGAAGCCGGCGTCTCGATGATGGTCGGGCACTGCATCCGGTTCTGGCCGGAGTACGTCTCGCTTAAGCAGATCGTGGACGGCGGTTCCTTCGGCAGACTTCTAAGCCTCAACTTGACCCGCTACGGCGCGTTTCCCGCTTACACGGTCGACCTGTGGGCAGCCGACCCGGAGCAGGCGGGCGGCGCGATGGACATGCACATCCACGACACGGACTACGCGCTCTATCTGCTCGGCGATCCAGACTCCGTGACGAGCCGCGGCAACCGCGACGCACGCGGCGTCGGGCACTTCTTCACGACGATGACGTACGGCGAGACTGTCGTGCAACTCGAAGGCGGGTGGAACCTGCCGCAGGGCGCGCCGTTCAGGATGGAGTTCCGCGCCGTGTTCGAGCGCGGGGCGGCGATCTACCGCGACGGCGAACTCGTGGTCTATGAGGAGGGCAAGGAGCCGCGCAAGGTCGAGGCGGAGCAGATGCAAGCCTCCGGCGCGGGCGGGAACCTCAGCAGCCTCGGCGGCTACTACAACGAACTGGCGTACTTTGTGGACTGCGTCGCGAGCGGAAAGAGACCTGAGACCGTGACGCCTGAATCGTCGCGCGAATCGCTCCGTCTGGTACTTCAAGAGATCGCGAAGATCGAATCCCATTTGAAATGAACCTGAAAGGAATCAACTACTGGTCGTACCCTGGGGAGCCGTCGCTCGACGAGTTCTTCGCCAAGGCGAAGAGAGACGGCTTCGAGTGCGTCGAACCGGCGATCGCGGACAGCGGAGAACTGAACCTCGACGTCACGCAGACGTTCTGTGAGGACGCGGTCTCGCGCGCCGAGTCGCTGGGGCTCAGCATCCACACGATGGCCAGCGGCACCTACTGGAACTACAACCTGGCGAGCCCGGACGAGGCCGACTGCACGAAGGCGGTCAACGCGCTCCAGCGGATGCTTCAGATCACGTCGTGGTTCGGTGCAAACACGCTTCTGACGATCCCCGGCGCTGTGGACGTGTTCTTCATGCCGGACGCGCCGGTGCAGAACTATGGGCTCGTCTGGGAGCGTGCGATCGAAGGGCTTGAGAAGGTGCTGCCCGTCGCTGAGGAGTGCGAGGTGAGCATCGGCATCGAGAACGTGTGGAACAAGTTCCTGCTGTCGCCGCTTGAAATGCGCATCTTCATCGACCAGTTCGAGTCGGAGTGGGTCGGATCGTACTTCGACGTCGGCAACGTGATGGCGTACGGCTATCCGCAACAGTGGATCCGCATCCTCGGCCACCGCATCAAGGCGATCCACGTCAAGGACTATCGGCGGGCGGTCGGAACCGCCGAGGGGTTCGTCGACCTGTGCGAGGGCGACGTGCCGTGGGGCGACGTTATGGACGCGATCAGGGAGGTCGCGTACGAGGGGCCGCTCACCGCCGAAATGATCCCGCACTATCCGACGAACCCTGAAATGCGCTGCGCAAACACGTCCCGTGCACTCGACATGATCATGGGACGGAACTGATGCTGACGGCCGTCATCGCAGCCAGCGCGTTCGGACTCAGTTATGCAGTCATTCCGCGTCCTGTCCAGATAGAGCCGCGCGACGGCCAGTTCCCCGTCCGGGACATCACAAAGATCTTTGCAGAGCCGGGGCTTGAGAACGAAGCGTCGTACCTCTCCGACCATCTCGGCGGAATGAAGGTCGTCGTCGCAAAGTCCGCCGACCCAATTGCGGGCAGCATTCTGCTGACTACGCAGGGCTCCGATCAGACCCTCAACCGTGAGGGATACGTGCTGGACGTGACCGGACGCTCGGTCAAACTCTCCTCACCAAAGAAGGCGGGGGTATTCCGCGGCATCCAGACGATCCTCCAACTGCTGCAGCCAGGTGACGGTGGGGCGACGGTCGTCCCGGCCGTGCACGTGCGCGACTATCCGAGGTTTCAGTGGCGCGGGATGCACCTGGACGTCGCGCGACACTTCTTCCCCGTCGACGCGATCAAGCAGTATATCGACACGCTCGCGTTCTTCAAGATGAACGTGTTCCATTGGCACCTCACCGACGACCAGGGCTGGCGCATCGAGATCAAGAAGTATCCGAAGTTGACGGAAGTCTCCTCCTGGCGCGACGAGACGCTCGGCCGCCCGGGGACGAACCGACCCGGGGACGGGATCAAGTACGGCGGCTTCTACACTCAGGATGAGATTCGGGAGATCGTCGACTACGCCGCGAAGCGACACGTCACGGTCGTGCCTGAGATTGAGATGCCCGGCCACAGCGTCGAGGTGCTGGCGGCCTACCCGGACCTCGCTTGCGACACGCCGGACAACCTGCTGGCGCGCGAGAAGGGCGAGAACCCGTTTGCGGTCTCGACCACGTGGGGCGTCAAGCCGGACATCCTTTGCGGCGGCAAGGACGCCTCGCTGAAGTTCATGGAGGACGTGCTTGACGAAGTCTTGGACTTGTTCCCAAGTCCGTTCATTCACATCGGCGGCGACGAGGCGCCCAAGAACCGATGGAAACAGTGCCCGACCTGTCAGAAGCGCATTGCTGATCTCGGGCTGAAGGACGAGGACGAACTGCAGTCGTGGTTCACCCAGCAGATCGACAACTACCTGACCAGCAAGGGGCGCAGGCTGGTCGGGTGGGACGAGATCCTGCAGGGCGGGATCGCGGACAACGCGACCGTGATGTCTTGGCGCGGGGTGAACGGCGGGATCGCAGCCGCGCGTTCTGGCCATGACGCCGTAATGACGCCGAACGGGTACTGCTACCTCGACTATTACCAGTCAAAGCAACAAGGAGAGCCAGAGGCGATCGGCGGGCTTATCGACCTCGCGAAGGCGTATTCCTATGAACCAGTCCCAGCGGCGCTTTCGCCGGACGAGGCGAAGCACATCCTCGGGGTCCAAGGCAACGTATGGACGGAGTACATCGCAGACGTGCAGCAGATGGAGTACATGGCTTGGCCGCGCGGCGCGGCGATCGCCGAGATCGGCTGGACGCCGCCAGACTTGAAGGACTTCAACGATTTTTCTGCGCGCTGGGACGCCGTTTCGCATTGTCTGACGGAAATGGGTGTCAACTTCTTCGCACCGCGCGACGAAAAGGCGGTGATGCCCGTGAACATCACGACGACGATGACTCCGCTTAAGGACCATCCGCCGGTCTGTGCGTTCGACGGAGACATCAACTCGGAGTTCGTCACGGACTCGGGGGTGAAGGCAGGCGACACGTTCACACTCGTCTTCCCGGAGACGAAGTCGGTGAAGCAGATCGAGTTCCGGTTCGGGCCGCTCGGCGAGATGCTGCGCGGCGGCGCGGTCGAGGTCAGCATGGACGGCTTGAAATGGGGCTCGCTCGGCGAGTTCAAGGGCTCGCACTTCACCGTCGCCACGGGGCTGCGACGGTTCAGGCAGTTGCGGCTGCACATCACTACCGACGCGCCGCAGCGGCTCGTCATCCGCGAGATCACGCTTAAGTAGCGTTTGTGACCGACGGTAGACTGCGCCGTGTCTTTGCGGCTCTCCTATCGCGACGAACAGATGCTCCAGGGAGCGCACGGCCCTGCTCCACAAATGGCGATGCGGATTGTCGTTCGGATGGCCGAGGTGTATGGCGCGCCGGAACTCATGGACATCGAGGCCGCGCACATCGACAGCACGATCTATATCGGCGAGGCCGGCCTGGAGTTCGCGGAGAGGCTCGCTTCTCTAGGTGCGAAGGTCAGCGTACCGAGCACGCTCAACGTCAGCGGTCTGGACGAGGAGCACTGGATGGACTGGCCGGTCCCCGAGGGCTGGGCGGAAAAGGCGCACCGGCAGATGGTGGCGTACCGTAGTATGGGCACTGTTCAGACGTGGACCTGCGCGCCCTATCAGACCGAACACCGACCAAAGTTCGGGCAACAGATCGCATGGGGCGAGTCGAACGCGATCTCGTTTGCAAACTCGGTGATCGGCGCGCGCACCGAGAGGTATCCGGACATGCTCGACATCTGTTGCGCGATCACAGGGCGCGTGCCGAAGCAAGGGCTGCACTTGGAGGAGAACAGAGGCGGTGAAGTCCTGGTGCGGCTTGATAGAGTCCCGCTCGCGCTGCAGGAGTCGGACGAGTTCTATCCGGTGCTCGGCTATCTCGTTGGGGATTTGGCTCGGGACAGGATTCCTGTCGTCATTGGACTGCAGCACACGCCAAGCGAAGACCAGTTCAAGGCGTTCTCGGCGGCGGTATCCACGTCTGGGATGGTCGCGATGTTCCACGTCGTCGGTCACACCCCGGAGGCGCCGACACTCGAAGCGGCTCTGCGCGGGAGGGAGCCTGTCGAGAGCCACGAAGTTGGAATGGAAGATCTGCGCGCAGCACGGCGTCAGTTATCGACCGACGAGGGCGGAGCGGTGGATATGGTGCTGCTCGGTTCGCCGCACTTTTCTCTGGCCGAATTTGAGGCGCTGGTGCCGTTGCTCAAGGGCCGGAAAAAGGCGGACGACGTGCGTTTTCTCGTCACGACAAGCCGGTTCGTCCGTATGGCGCTCGAGCACAAGGGTTTGCTCGATGAGTTGGAGCGGTTCGGCACGCAACTGACAGTCGACACGTGCCCGCTCGCGACACCGATGCTGCCTCCGGACGTACGCACGCTCATGACGAACTCGGGCAAGTACGCGTACTACTCGCCAAGTTTGCTCGGTGTGCGGACGGTGTTCGGCAGTACGCGCGACTGTGTCGAAAGCGCGGTAAGCGGGCGCGTCACGCGGGATGGTTCGTTATGGGAGTGATCACGTGCCGCGCGCTGGTGCCAGGGTCTGCTGTGGGCGAAGCGCTCGTGACAGACGTGCCGTTCTCGTTCTGGGGCGGATATGACCACGCTACGGGGCGGATCACCGATGTGCACCATCCGCTTTGCGGCGAGAGCGCAGCGGGCAAGGTGCTGTGCGTGCCGTTCACAAAGGGGTCGTCGACCACCGCCAACGTCTTGTTGCAGGCGATCAAGAGCGGCACCGCTCCTGTCGCGATCGTGACGCAGGAGCCCGACGCTTTCCTTGCTCTGGCGTCGATCGTCGCCGACGAGATGTGGGGCGCACCGATCCCCGTCGTCGCGCTCGACCGTGTGTCGTTCGGCAGACTTCAGACGGGCCACCGCCTGCGCATCGAAGGCGGAAGCGTCGAGATTG
>DATLWQ010000168.1:0-5791 GCA_035576225.1 Fimbriimonadaceae bacterium
GCCCGCACGAGCGAAGGTGCCGAGCCCGAAAGACCAGGGCACGATCGAAATGCAGCCCCTCAGTGGGCCGACGGACGGCGACCTCGACTTCGACACGGGCCAGGTGCTCACACTCGACCAGATCGTCGCACAGGCCGAAGACGCCTTCGGCCACAAGATCCAGTACGACGAGCGCATGGGCTCCTCGCGCTACTTCATGAGCGGCAAGTTCACGGAACCGCGCCTGCTCGCGGTCATATCCACTGTGACCGAACCGCTGAGCGTGCGCCAGGTGCAAAAGCAGGCCGAGCCAGATCCCGCAAAGATGAAGGCCGACCGTGACCGCATCCTCGGGTTTGTCTATTCACCGTACCGCGCAGACCGTATCGGCGTCGCCGGACTTACAGTCGGCGACCTCATCGACGGCAAGGACACCACCTTCGGCGACCTCTTCGGAAAGAAGCCTCCCCAGGCGGTCAGCGCTTTCATGTACCAATACCGTATCGGCGCCGACGACAAGGTCCGCATCGAGGGCGACCTCTACCTCGCCTTCGCGGCAGACGGCATGGCGTTCCTCGATTCCGGGCAGCGCGACCTCAACAGCAATCCGATCCAGTACAACGCGCCGCTCTACGTCAAGTTCAAGTTCTGAGTCGCGCGAGCAGGCCGTCCTTGACCTCCGGCCACTCCTCCACGATAACCGAAAAGTAGACGCTGTCGCGCACGTACCCGTCCGGCATCACCATGTTCCGCCGGAGAGTCCCCTCCTGCTTGGCGCCCATCTTGCGCATCGCGTTCTGGCTCTGTAGGTTCCGCGCATCGGTCTTGAGTTGCACCCTGTTCGCCCCAAGGTCCTCGAACGCGTGCCCCAGCATAAGCAGTTTCGCCTCCGGGTTGACCTTCGTGCCCCGGTGCTCCTTTTTGATCCACGTGTGGCCGATCTCGAGCGCCTTGTTCGCGGGCTGGATGTCGAAGAAACTGCTGCTTCCGACAACCTTCCCCTCCTCCTTGAGCACGATCACGTAGGCGACGGTCGCAGGCATCGCCTTTCGCATCGCAATGTACTCCTCCAGCCCCTTCTGGTCGAACGCGAGCGGATAGGTCGGAAAGAAGTCGAACATGTGCTCGTCGCACGCATCGGCAAGCCCTTTCGCATGAGACATCTCGAGGGGCTCCAAGCGCACGATGTTCCCCTCCAGCACCTTCCCCGGTACCCAGTCCTGCGTACTCATGAACTAGCGATTATAGAACTTTTCTAGCGCAGACTTGTACTTTTCGAGCGTCAGTCCAACACTTTCACACGGCTTGGTAATCTCTGGGCCACCGAGTTCCAGCAGCGCCTGAACCACGTGTTCCGTGCAGACCTGCTCCGTCTTCTTCCGGTTCTCGTCCGCACGTTTGATCACCTTTTGCAGCGCCTTGGAGTGCTTTGATATCAAGCGCTTGTGCGCCTCCCGGAGTCGTCGTCCCTGATCCAGCGCGTGGCGAAGTGCAATGAGGTCGACGCCCATCGACTGGATCACCCGCGCCGCGACACAGTCGTTCAAGCGCGTTACCGCGATCATCATGTGTACGGGCTCGATCTCATCAGGGCCCTCAAAGACTTCAGCCTCCCACCTTGCATAGTCAAGGAGTGTCGTCAAGAGTCGCGACCAAACCCACTTCCCAAGCGACCCGATCCCCTCATCGCTCCCGGCATGACGAACTTTCGAGCTCTTCCGCTCGCTCTCGTTGTCCTGCATCTCTAGGACAGCGCGCCTCGTCGCATCGAGCCCCACGCCGAGTTTCGCCAGCACCCGACCAGCAAGTCCATCGCCCTCGCGGACCATACCGAGCAATAGGTGTTCGGTACCGATGTAGTTGTTGCTGAGGTTGCGCGCCTCGTCATAGGCCAGGTCGATCACCCGCTTCGCACGCGGCGTCAGCGACATGTCCTGGTTAGTTCTGAAGTCGCCCTCGGGCAACTGTCGTTCCACTTCCTTCCGGACTACCATGCGATCCACGCCGAGCGTCGTCAAGACTCGCACGGCGACGCTGTCATCCTCCCGTGTCAGACCCAACAACAGGTGTTCGGTCGAGACGTACCCCTCACCGAACCTCTGCGCCTCCTCCTGCGCGAAGAAGACCACCTTCCGTGCCCTTTCTGTAAACCTTTGCCACATGGCTTCCTGTGATACTACGCTACCACGGTCACAGTTGCATCCGCGAGATCGGCGACGTCGGCGTCCGCGGCCAGAACACGTCGACCACGCCGGCGGAGATCAAGATCGGCGAGAGAGCGAACCCGACAGCCGCCACCGGCGAGGCTAGCGCGAGCACGCGCACGTTGTCGGTCAGCGCCACGAGGAGAAACGGCGCGCACAATGCGAGCATGCCGAAACAAAGCCAGCGCAGCCCGCGCCGCCGCACCTTGGCCCTCGCCGCCCTTTCCGCCTCTTCGTCGATCTTGCCCATCGCGCCCTCTACCCTCAATTATAAGGCACGGCTAAGACTCCACGATCCACGACCCATCGCCGGAGGTCGCAAAGACGATCCGGTTACCGTCCGGGTCCGTGACCTCGAACATGTCCATCCACGGGCGCTCGATGGCCTCGCCTGGGGAGCCACCGTCTCTTTCGATCTGACCGCGGCAGCCAGCAAGGTCTCTTACGCGAAAATAGACCTTCGTCGCGCCCACAGACCTGCGGTCGGCCTCGTTCACCGGCATGTGCAGCCCGAACTTACGACCCCCCGCAGACATTTCGGCATAGATCGGCGGCTCGCTCTTGGTCCATTCGTCGACCGACTCGCCCGTCGAGCGATCGAAATAGTGCAGAAGATCAAAGCCGAGGACGCCACTGTAGTAACGCACCGACTCTAGCACGTCGGACACATAGATGACGACCTTGACGTCACCCGTCAGCATCGTCACTCGCGGCTCAACTTCCAGTACAGGTACCGCATGATCTCGCCGAACACGTGCGGCCGCGAAGTCGCCTTCCCAATCGAGTGGTCGTCGCGCGGATAGGTCATGAAGTCGAAGTGCTTGTCGTGGTCGATCAGCGCCTGGATCATCCTCACTGTGTTCTGGAACAGCACGTTGTCGTCCAGCATGCCGTGGATCATCTTGATGTTCCCCTCAAGCCCCTCAGGGTGGTAGAGCGGCGAGGTCTTCTTATAGATGTCCGGGTCGTCCTTGATCATGCCGAGCCGGCGGCGCGTGTACCACTCATTGTAGGTGCTCCAGTCGGTCACAGGCGCGACCGCCACCCCCGTGTCGTAGACGCCGGGCGCGGTGAACATGATCATCTCGGTTAGGAACCCGCCGTACGACCAGCCCCACACGCCGCACCTGTCGGCGTTGACGTAGGGCAGCGACGCGAGGTAGTCCTTCGCGGCCTTCGCCTCCTCCACATCGATGATCCCCATCTTCTTGTAGTAGTTCGAGTTGCGCTCGCCGCCCATGCCCCACGAGGCGGCAAAGTCGACATAGAGCGAGACCATGTCCAACTCCTGTGCCGCGTAGTTGGAGAAGTAGCCCTTCCACCCCATCTTTGCGCTGTTGGCGTACATGTTGCAAAGGAAGGCCGGGTGCTTCTTCGTCGTGTCCATATTCTTGGGCGTAACCAGCAGGCCGTGCAGCGTCTCGCCGTCGGGGCCGGGGAAAGTCACTTCCTTGAAGTCCGCCCACGTGAGTTTCTTGAAGTCGTCGGTCGGCGAGAAAGTCAGGCGCTTGATGTTCGGCTCGATCGAGTACAACTCCCACGGCGTCTCGGGGCCGCTGACCATCGAAGCCATCACCTTGCCGTCGTCGCTCACCAGCGGCGGGGCGCAGTCGTCGAACTGCACGCTCGTCGCGACACCGTCGTCGATCGGGACGTGCACTGTGCGCTTGCCGCTTGGCTCCAGCACCGTGATCTCGGTCTTGAGCGGCGAGCGCGCCTGAGTGACCAGCACGATCCGGTCGCTGTTCTTCGGCCTCGTGAACCCGGCGATGTCGTAGTCCTCGGCGAACACGGGCTGGATGTCCTCGCCCTTGATCGTCATCGAGTACAGCCCGCGGTTCACGAACTTGCCGTCGTGGATGTCCGTGGTGAAGAGGATCCTTTTGCTGTCGCGAGTCCAGGCCAAGGTGCGGAAGTCGGGGATGTAGTTCTTCGGCGCCTTCTCGTTGTAGGCGTCGAACTTCTTCATCGTCTCGACCGGGATCACCGTGATCGTCGCCTCCTGGAAGTCGTCTTTCGTCCAATAGACCGCCAGCATGCGGCTGTCCGGCGACCATTCGGTGCTCGTCGGCCACATGTAGCGCGGCAGTCCGTCGGCGAACTTGATCAGCCCGCCGTCTGCGTCCACGACGCCGATCTGCGTGTTCTGGCTCATCTCTCCCTGCCACATGCGCTGGATGTGTACGACCTTCGCGCGCTCGCCGGTGTAGTCCATCATCTCCCCGTTGCCAAGTTTGGTGCTGTCGGACCACCAGACCATGATTTTGCTGCTGTCGGGGGACCAGTCGAATCCGTCCAGGCTCGTGTTGGCCTTGCTCAGAAACGTCAGTTGCTTGATCTCTCCGTCCTTGCGGTCGAATCGGAACAGGTTCTGCCCGCGCACGAACGCGATGTACTTTCCGTCCGGCGAATACTGCGGACTCGACGCTTGCTCGTTCGGGTCGATCAGCGGCCGCAGGTGCTTGCCCTCCACGTCGAAGAGCCACACGCGCCCGCGATACGGCCCGGCCATGATCTCCTTGTCGTCCGGCGACCACCGATAGCCGGTGAGACCTCCGTCGTAGAGCACCTCGTCCTTCTTCTGCTGGTCGGTTCGCTCGTCGTCCTGGCGAGGCGGCCGCGGCAGTTTGTCGCTCTCGACGATCTTCGTTTCCCTGCCCGTCCGCAGGTCCATGACGTACACGTCGACCATGCGTGCGCCCGTCTTGTTCGTGCCATAGACGACGTAGTGCCCGTCGTGCGACATCTTCTCCGCGGACGGGCTGCGCCCGTTCACGATCGGATAGTCGTAGAGCCGCTCGATGCTCAGCCCGCTCTTGGGCTTCGGCAGATCCTGGGAGAAGAGGAGCGAAGGAAAGACCAGAAGGCAGACAAGTGCGAAGACTCGAATCCGTAGGGGCATAGTCCCCTTGGTTTACCCTCAACCGCTAAAGGTATCGTAGGTTCCGGCGTGGTTTTAAGGTTGACGACGACCCATCGTCCTGCGACGGACCTCGGATATCTCCTCCATAAGAATCCATACAGGACGCACGTGCTCGAAACTTCTTTCGGGCGCGCCCTGGTCGTTTTTCCAGAGGCCATTGAAGAGCGTTGCACCGCGAGCCTCATGATCGAGGTCGATCCCGTTTCTCTTGTGCGTGGAAAGGGCCGTGGCGGCGGTAGATGGGACCAGTACGTAAACGACCGGCCCTACGTCGCATCCTCCTATCTCAGCCTAGCAATCGCGCGACTCTTCGGCACGGCTCTGACCGGCAGATCCAAGGAGCGTCAGGAACTAGCGGATCAAGAGATCCCGCTCCAGGCGAACATCCCTGTCGTAAGGGGCGGCAGCGAGGAGTTCCTGAAGTCGATCTTCGAGCCGCTCGGCTACATCGTCGAAGCGCGCAGGCTGCCGCTTGACGAGAAGTTCCCCGAATGGGGGCAGGGCCCCTATTTCGACCTCACACTGAGCGCAAGCAAGACCGTAAAGGATTTGCTCACGCACCTATACGTCCTCATCCCTGTCCTTGACGACTCGAAGCACTACTACGTCGACCGCGACGAGGTCGAGAAACTGATCCGCAAGGGAGGAGACTGGCTTGCGAGCCACCCCGAAAAGGACAAGATCA
>DATLWQ010000169.1:0-5331 GCA_035576225.1 Fimbriimonadaceae bacterium
GCGGAGTTTCGCGGAGAGCACCTGGAGGGGGACGGGGACGAGTTCCAGAATGAGAACACCCGACATGAGGACAGCGACCCACAGATTTTCGCCGTTCGCGATGAGGTCTGACTTGCGGCCGACGATGAGGAACGCCCAACCCAGGAGCGCGCCTATCGGCAATGCGCCGACGTCGCCCATGAAGAGTTTCGCCGGCGGTGCGTTATAGAAGAGGAAGGGCACGAACCCTGCGGCCAGGGCCCCCATCACGACGAAGACAGCGAGCGCCGCGCTGGGATCGAGGACTGACAGCCGTGCGACGACGCAGAAACCGAGTGCAAGAAGAACGCCGATTCCACCTGCAAGCGCGTCCATGCCGTCGACGAAGTTGTAGGCGTTGGAGAAGAACAGGACGACGAACACAAGGAACGCCATCGCCCATGGGTCGCGCACCCCGCCAAGCCAATAGGCGGCGACGGCGAAGAATATCTCCAAGAGGAACTTGGGCTTCCAGCCGAGGCCGCGCGTATCGTTGCCTGTGCGTGGAAGGACGAAGTCGTCGAGGAAGCCGACGACTGCAAAGCCGATCAGTAGGATAAGCGGGACTGTGCGCTGGGCCGCAGGGACAAAGAAGAGGCCTGCCGCGAGCGCGACAAGAACGACGATGCCGCCCATGGTCGGCGTCCCCTGCTTCTCGGCGTGCTCCGGGACGTATTCGCTGATCTTCTGGCGGCTCTTGGTCTTGATGAGCAACCGATAGACGAGCGGCGAGGCGACCAGCGAGCAGACGAACGCGACCAGCGATGCGACGAACGCTCGGTCGATGTCTGTCATGCTCAAGTGTGCAACGCCTCCAACGCACGCTCGAGTCCGAGCGCACGGCTTCCTTTTATCAGGACGGTATCGCCCGGCCGCACGCCGTCTAAAAATCGGACGACTTCGCTTAGATCGTACTCTTGCTGCTCGACGATCTTTTCCGCTGGGAAGCCTGCCATGCGAGCCTCGTCACCTATGTAAGAGGTCGGGCCGCCCGTGAGAAAGACGAGATCTAGCGGGCAGTCCATGAGCGCTTGGCCGACGAGGCGGTGGCCGCTCTCCGTGAAGTCGCCGAGTTCCTTCATCTCACCGAGTATCGCGAGGCGCCTGCCTTTCGAGGGGATCTCGGTGAGGGTCTTGAGGGCGGCGATGGTGGAGTCGGGCGAGGCGTTATAGGTGTCGAGGACGATGGTCGCTCCGCGGAACGGAACCACCTGGAGGCGCATCGGCGGGAAGGTGACGTCTGCCAGCGCCTTTGCGGCGTCCTTCGCTTTCACGCCCGCCGTGTCTGCGACGAGAACCGCGCAGGCGGCGTTGAGCGCCTGGTGGCGGCCGGTGGTGGGGAGTTCGAGATCGAAGGTCTCTCCGTCGATGGTGCCGCGCACGGCGCAGCGCTCCCAGGAGAGGGCGCGATAGCCGAGGACGCGGCAGTCTGCGCTCTGCTCGAAACCAAACGTCCTGACGTTGCACTTCGCGTTGCTCTTGAGGTCTTCGAAGTAGTCGTCCTCGCGCAATAGGACGGCAGTGCCGTCTTTTGGAAGCGCCTTGAGGAGTTCGGACTTTGCCTGGACGATGCCTTCGCGCGATCCGACCTTTTCGATGTGCGCCGTTCCGATGTGCGTAACGACGCCGATCGTCGGTTTCGCGAACGAAGCGAGGTGCGCGATCTGGCCGAAACCGCGCATTCCCATTTCGACGACGACTGCCTTGTGCTCTGGCGTGAGGTCGGCCCACACGAGCGGCGACGTGTACTCAGTGTTGCGATTGCCCTCGCTCTTGAGGACTGGGCCGAGCGGCGAAAGCGCTGCGGCGATCATCTCCTTGGTCGTGGTCTTTCCAGTGCTGCCGGTGACGGCGACTACTGGACCGTGGAACTCGTCGCGCTCTGTCTTTGCAAACTTTGCGAGCGCTTCGACGATGTTCTTAACTAAGATGTGGGTACCGCTCGTCTTGCGCTCGCACAGACATGCGACCGCACCCTTCTTTAGGGCGCTATCGGCGAAGTCGTGGCCGTCGACGTTTTCTCCCTTGATGCAGATAAAGAGGTCGCCCTTCTTTACATGGCGGTCGTCCGTTGCAAAGCCTTCGATCTCCTGAGCGCCATCGTCGGTGGTGCCCCCACAACGCCTTGCGAACTCCTCGACCGTCACTTTGTCGCCTCCAGTGCGAATTTTACGAGTTCCCTGTCGTCCATCGGATACTTCGTCCGGCCGATGATCTGGTAGTTCTCGTGACCCTTGCCAGCGATGACGATCACGTCGCCGTCCTGTGCGATCTCGACGGCCCTTTTGACTGCCTCCCTGCGGTCGATGACCGCCTCGTGGGCGGCGCCGGGCCGGACGCCTTTCATCACATCGTTGAGGATTTCCGCCGGATCTTCTGTGCGCGGGTTGTCGCTGGTGATGACGGTGAAGTCGGAGTTCTCAGTGGCGGCTTTCGCCATCTTTGGCCGCTTAGACTTATCTCTATCGCCGCCACAGCCGAAGACGGTGATGATCCTCTTCGGGTCGAGTTCGCGCACCGATTGAAGCAGTTTGACGAGGGCGTCGTCAGTGTGGGCGTAGTCGACGATGACGCTGAAGGCGCGACCCGTCGGCACGGACTCGAAGCGTCCGGGGACAGGAGTGACGGACTCCATCGCTGCGGTTGCCTCCCCGAACTCCATGCCCATCGCGAGGAGCGCGGCGAGGGCGGACGTAGCGTTCCAGACGTTGAATCTCCCTCCGACGTTGAGGCCCACCTCTTGTTTTGCTCCGCGGAAGTCCATCTTGAGGCGCAGACTCGTGACGGAGAGTTCGATGGGTTCGCACGTGAGGTCCGCGCCATTCGTGCCGAAAGTGACCGTCGGACGGAACGACTTGGCCCACTCGGCGCCGACCGGGTCGCCGACGTTGATCGCGCTCCGGAAGTCACTGCCTGCGAAGTCTGTGAACAACAGCCGCTTGGCCTCCGCGTAGTCGTGCATGTCGCTGTGGTAGTCGAGGTGGTCCTGCGATAGGTTCGTGAAGACGCCGCACGCAAAACGCAAACCGTAGACGCGCCGTTCGAAGAGCGCGTGGCTGCTCGCCTCCATCACGAAGTCCTCCACTCCCTTGTCGCGCGCCTCCGCCAGAAGTTTCCACATGTCGACGGGGAACGGAGTCGTGTTGGGGAGCTCGCGCCTTTTGCCATCGGGATCGAAACCGAGAGTGCCTAGGTAACTCGCCTTACGTCCGATCGTGCGCAAGGCATCGCGCAACATCCACGCCGTAGTCGTCTTTCCGTTCGTGCCTGTCACGCCGATGACGCGCATTTTGGCGCTGGGGTCACCGAGCAACGTGCGAGCGAGGATCGCGACGTGCATATTGAAACCGGGCTGGTCTCGCTCGAGTTGAACTGTGGCCAGACCGAGGCCCTTGGCGGTCTGATAGCCGTCGTGCGAATGCACGACGGCGGCGGCGGCATGGCTCTCCTTAGCCTGCTGAAGGAACGAGTGCGAATCGGTGTTTGCGCTGGGCATGCAGACGAAGAGGGTGCCTCGCGTGACCATTCTGGAATCGGCTTCGATCCTTGTGACTTCGGCCTCGCCGGAGGCTCGCACCGGGTGGAGGCCAGCCTCGGCGATGAGACTGGAGAGTTTCACCGTCCCTAGCCCTCCTTCGACGGCGTGTTGGCGATACCGAGTTTATTGATGGCCGCCACGGCGATCTGATCGAAGGCGGGGCCGGCGACGAGACTGCCGTAGATCTCGCCCGCGTCCGGGCGGTCGACCATCACGAGGATGAGAACCTTCGGGTGATCCGCCGGAAGCATGCCGACGAAACTGGAGACGTTGCCCCCGTCGGGCCCGAGGAACTGTGCCGTGCCGGTCTTGCCCGCGATCTCGTAGCCTTGCAGGGCGAGGGTCTTGCCGGTGCCGTAGGGCTTGTCGAGGACGGACTCCATGTATCCGCGCACCTGCCGCGCCGCCTCCGGGCTGACGACGCGAAGCGGCTGGGTCGGCGGGACGCGCTGTCCGTTGACCTTGGTGACGACCCGCGGCGGGACGTACTCGCCGTCGTTGGCGATCATGCAGAGCGCGGCCGCGAGCGAGACTGGCGGAACCGCGATTGACTGTCCAAAGCCGAGCGTGGCGAGTTGTCTTTGCTTGTCGTACTCGTCCATCTGGAAGAGCGGCGTCGCCGCGCCAGGCAGACCGATGCCGGGCTTTTCTAGGAGATTGAGCTGCCTCAAGTACGAGACCATCTTGTCGCGGCCGATGGCGAGCGCCCACTGAGCGGCGGCGACGTTGCAACTCATCGCGATGGCGCGGTCGAGATTGACGGAACCGTGCGCACGGACCCCGTGGTGCTCGTCGCACTGAATGGGTTTGCCGTGGCCGAGCGAATAGGAACCGGTGCACGTGATGTGGAAGGAATCGTCGACCACACCGAGGTCGAGCGCTTTGGCGAGGGTCAGAGGCTTGAAGGTCGAGCCGGGCGGCAGATCCTCCATGTATGAGGTCGCCATCTCGTTGCCGCCCTGCGGCCCCTTGGCAGGGTCGAAGGTCGGCCAGTTGGCGAGCGCGAGAACCTCACCTGTGGACGGCACCATGACGACGGCGGCCCCGCTCTTTGCGCGGTTCTGTTCGACCGCGTTGCGGATGGCGATGGTCGCGACGTTTTGGAGTTGCGAGTCGACCGTAAGGACGACGTCCTTATCGAGCGATCCGTTCTTGCCGGAAAGGTTGCGGTCGAAGGCGAGTTCCGCGCCCGACATCGGCTTTCCGTCGTGCGTCCAGCCAACGAGGCCGACGGCGGTGTCGCGCATCGGGTAGTCGCGGTCGGTCTGCTGTTCGAGCGAGACGCCGCCAGCGTCCCACTGTGACTTGACACGGCTGACAAGGGCGTAGTGGGCCGCATCGAGGGGATTGAGCCATACGCGCTTCTTGCCGGCGAGGTACGGCGCGCTGATGCGGGCCTCGGGTACGCCCGCCGCCTGAGCGAGCGACATGAAGAAACCGGGCGTGCACGGGACGCGGTCGTAAAAGACCCAGAAATCGTACTGTGGCCTGCTCTGGGCGAGGATGCGGCCGTCGGACGAATAGATGGTGCCTCGCTCCGGCGGCACTTCCGTGTCGCGCCCAGAGAGCCAAGCCGACCTTGCGTGCGCGAGGATCTTGCCCCTGCCGAATACCTGGACGTCGATCTGCGAGTAGACGGTCACGGCGAACAACAGCACGACGAGGCAGAACGTGCCGTAGAACGCCCCCGAGTGGCGGGTCTTACGTCTGGTCGGTCTGCTGGTCGTTGACACGCGTTGGTTCCTTGGCGAGGCCCGGCCTCGTGAAACCGTGGG
>DATLWQ010000170.1:0-1574 GCA_035576225.1 Fimbriimonadaceae bacterium
GCTCCAGTTCGCCCTTCGGGCCCTTGACCTTGACGAGCGTGCCGTCGACCGAGACGGTGACGCCGTTGGGGACAGGGATGGGTTTAAGTCCGATTCTCGACATCGTTTTCTCCTACCAGACCTCGCAGAGCACCTCTCCGCCGACCGCGCGCTTGCGCGCCTCGCGGTCTGTCATGACTCCGTTGCTCGTCGTCAGTATCTGTGTGGCCAGGCCGCTGCGCACCGGCTTGAGGTCGCCCTTGCGGCGGTAGACGCGCAGGCCCGGCTTGCTGACGCGCCGTAGCGTCCTGATGATCGGCTTGTGCCTGGAGTCGTACTAGAGGTGGACGCGCAGGATGGGAAACTTGGTCTCCGAGAGAACCTCGTGGTTGGACGTGTAGCCCTCGGCTTCGAGGATCTTGACGATCTCGTGCTTGATCTTGCTCATGGGCACGTCCACGTACATTGCGTGGGACATGAGACCGTTCCTGATGCGCGTGAGAAGGTCGGCGATAGGGTCGCTGTGCATGCTAGTTCCTCTTCTCCTCCACTACCAACTGGACTTGACGACTCCCGGGAGGAGGCCCTTGTGGGCGTGCTCACGGAAGCAGATGCGGCAGATGCCGAAATAGCGGATGTATCCCTTGGACCGGCCGCAGAGGCTGCAGCGGGTGTAAGCGCGCACGCCGAACTTCGGCTTCTGGCGCTGTTTGAACTTCAAACATTCTTTTGCCATAGACGTTCCCACCGTTCCCGAGTCGGTTCGCTTCGGCCTGGCTGAGCCTACGCGCCTGCCTCGTGGTCTGGTTGTGAGGTTCGATGATACCAGAGGGGAACTTAGATTGGGGCTTAGGCGATGGGACCGGACGCGCCTAGTCTTCGGGCACGGGCATTCCCGACTTTGGCGGGACTGCCCCTGGCACCCTCGATTGGTCTATTCGAAAGGCAAAGGTCTAAAGCCAAGAAATCGGGCTCGCTGGCGAGCCTGGAGGCTCGCGAACCAGGGTGCGGGCTGAATGCCCGCGCTCCGATGGTTTGCCGTCCCTAAAGCCCTCTCTATCGGCAGGAAGATGCGCAAAGCCCAAGCAGTAGCACCCCCTCCCTAGCCCTGCCCCAAGGGGGAGGGAACTGAGCCCTCGCCTTTGCCGCCTCTCTGAAGGGGGAGCGGGCTTGCCTCTTTATGAATAGGCCTTGACGAGTTTGAGAGCGTCGCGGAAGTTGGGGTTGGTGGCCGAGCCGAGCCACTCGTAGGCGACGCTCTCGGTGTGGGCAGGAGTCGCGCCGAGGGCGCGGATGCGCTCCATGCCGATGCGGTGGCGGTCTTCGGTGCGGGCAGTGACGGCGTCGACGCAGACGATCGCCTCGTAGCGGGACTCCACCAAGTGGTGGACAGTCTGGTTGACGCAGATATGCGTCTCGATTCCGACGATGACCGCCAGCTTTCGGCCGAGCGAGCCCAGTGACTCGTTGAACGGTGCGATGCCGCAGCAGGAGAAGGTGAGTTTGTCGAGCGCGGCCTGGCCGATGAGAGCGGCGAGGCCGGGCTCGGTTCCGCCCATGCGCTCGCTGTACTGTTCGGTCGCCACGACTGGCAC
>DATLWQ010000171.1:0-7328 GCA_035576225.1 Fimbriimonadaceae bacterium
AGGTTGAAGATCAGCGCCAGTCAACTCAAGACGCTGCGCGACGGCTTTATCGAGAACAACAAGAAGGCGCAGGCGCTCAGCGACAAAGTACTAAAGCCGATCAAGGACAAGTACGAAGGCATGCACCCGAAGTCCGTGGCGGAGCGCGACCAACTGCAGTCGCAGGCTCAGAAAGAGGTCGCAGCCGCAAGACAGAAGATCGAGCCCGACCTGGAGAAGATCGCCCAGGAGTTCGAGGATCTCGTCAAGAAGACCCTCTCGAAGAAGCAAATGGACGACTTCCACGCCCTTAAGGGCAAGCCGTTCAACCCGTCAGGCGGCTAACGGCTAGGCACGAGGTCGCACGCCTCAGGCGGCATCCAGTGGGCGTCCTTCCCTTCCCACTTGACGTTGCACCCCAACGGGTTCGTCATTTGGACTTCGGGAGTGCGACCTTCTATCACCGCGTCGATCGCTTCTTCGAGTTCGTTCGTCTTCGAGAGCGATGGCTCTTTCGGATTGTCCATTGCTCGGCCCGTATAGGCCAGCCTGCGATCTGGGCCAAAGACGTAGAAGTGCGGCGTACGTAAGGCCCCATAGGTGGTGGCCGCCTCCTGCGTCTCGTCGTGGAGGTACTTCCAAGGAAAGGCGTGCTCCTTCATGCGTGCGACCATGTGCGAAAAGTCGTCGTGCTCGTAGGTGTTCTTGCTGTTGCTGTTTATCCCGACGAACGCCACCCCCTTCGGCGCATACTTCTCGACCGTCTCACGCGTCCGTTCGTCGCTCCCAACGACGTACGGGCAGTGGTTGCAGGTGAAAAAGACGACTAGCACAGGCGAATCCGCAAAGTCTTCGAGAGCGTAGGTCGCCCCGTCCGTCGCTTTAAGTCGAAACGGCGGAGCGGCGTCACCGATCTGCAGGGTGAAAGGCTTGTTCATGGTCCGATCCTACCTGGCACCGGATAGACTGGCAGGGATGACTGGGCTGGCACAACGGATCGCTTTCGTCGAAGAGATCGACCGACTCAAGGGCGTTCTGCGCAGAACCCGGCTCATCAATGAGGAAAGGAAGGAGAACACCGCGGAGCACTCGTGGCACGTCGCAATGATGGCGTTGGCACTTGCGCCTGACGCACCACAGGGAGTGAACATCGACCGTGCCGTTCAAATGTTGCTCGTCCACGATATCGTCGAAATCGACGTCGGTGACACCTTCGCCTACGACGAGGCGGGCCACCGCGAAAAGCCGGCGAAAGAGGCGCGTGCGGCCAGACGTATCTTCGGCCTGCTACCAAGGTCGGAGGGCGAGCACTACATCGACCTGTGGAAGGAGTACGAAGCGGCGGAAACTCCCGATGGCGCCTTTGCCCACTCGGTCGACCGCTTCCTACCGATCTTGCACAACTACCGCACTGACGGCCACGCCTGGCGCGAACACGGCATAAGGCGGTCGCAGGTTCTCAAGCGGAACGCCGTGATCGAGCGGGGATGCCCCTCGCTTTGGCCCCTCGTGCTTCAGATCGTGGACGACGCCGTCGCCCACGGCATGCTCATCGACGGCTAGACCGGCGCGAAGTAGAATGTCTGACCAATGGTGACCTTCCAGAGCCTGATTGAACGGTTGAACGAGTACTGGTCGAAACAAGGCTGCGCGATCCTGCAGCCGTACGACACGGAGGTCGGCGCCGGAACCATGCATCCGGCCACGACCCTGCGGTGCCTCGGCCCGGAGCCCTGGAACGTCGCCTACGTGCAACCGAGCAGGCGACCGGCCGACGGTCGATACACGCTCAACCCGATGAGGTCACAGCGGTACTACCAATACCAGGTGGTCATGAAGCCCAGCCCGGACGACATCGTCGATCTCTACATGGGCTCGCTCGACGCGGTCGGTTTTGACACCAAGAAGAACGACGTGCGGTTGGTCGAAGACGACTGGGAGTCGCAGGCCGCCGGCGCAGCGGGCGTCGGATGGGAAGTGTGGGTGGACGGCACGGAGGTCTCGCAGTTCACGTTCTTCCAGCAGATGGGCGGAATCGAGTGCAACCCTGTCTGCGCAGAGATCACGTATGGCCCCGAGCGACTGTGCCTGATGCTCAACGACCAGTTCTCTTTTTGGGACGGCCTCATGTGGAACGAATCGCTCTCGTACAAGGACGTCGACTACGAGCAGGAGATGCAGAACAACGTCTATAACTTCGAGGTCGCCGATACCGAACTCTTGTTCAAACTCTTCGACCTCTACGAGGCGGAGTCCAAGCGCGTGATCGAAACGAAGGTGGGATGGAACGGGGACAAGGGCGTATTGAGCCCGGGGGCTTACGCATCGGCGCCAGACGTAGCACCGGTGACCGAGGCGCTCGTCTACCCGGCGCTCGACCTCGCGCTCAAGTGTTCGCACATCTTCAACCTCCTCGATGCTCGCGGCGCCGTGTCTCCGACGGAGAGGGCGAACTTCATCAACCGCATCCGAGGCCGGGTGCGCGCTTGCTGCCTCGCCTACACGGCGAAGTACAAAGTTAAAGCAAAAGCCTAGGAACTGGACTCACCTGCACCTAGGCTCGCTTTCGTCTCTCTGACGAGCCTTTTACGGAACCGCAGTCAGCGTGATCTCGCCGAGAGCGACGTCCGTGCCCCGCGTAACTTCAACGCCCGTGACCGAGCCAGCATAGTCGGTCGGCGTCGAGTCGGTGTAAGTCACCTCGAAGTCATAGGTGCCCGGAAGGAGCGCCCAGACCTTGAAGGTGCCGTCAGCCGCCGTGGTCGAAGTGTTGACCTCGGTGTCGGCGGGATAGTATAGGCCCGACTTGTAGATCGCCTTGACAGTCGCGCCTTCGACCGGGTTGCCATTGAGCGTGACGGTGCCCGAAGCGGTGGCCGCCAGGTCGACGGGCGCACCGACGAGGACTGGCTGCATCAGGTATGCGCCGTTGCCCTGCTGGACGAGCGACTTGGCCACGTTGAAGTCGATCAGGACGGCAGTGACGGCTCCCGGCGCGATCGTGGTGTCGAGGTTCACCTTGATGCCAGTCTGTGCCGCGCTCGGCACGATGGCGTCGTGGGTGCCTGTACCGTCAGTGACGGTGACGCTGGAAACGAAGAACCGTACCTGCGTCACTGAGCCCGAAGGAAGCCCGTCGATCGTACCGGCGATGGCCGGCTCGCGGGTCAGGCTGAGCAGGTCGTAGGTCTGTGGGGTGTTCGCAACGTCGACCCACTGGCCGTCGATGTGGGCCTGGATCGAGTCGACAGTCACGTTGACCGCGGTCACACCGGTGGTAGGCGCGTCAGAAAGAAAGACCTTGAACGTCCCCATCCCTGATCCGCCGCTACCGCCGCAACCGAGAACAGTGAAGAGCAGCACCAACAGCGAGAACAGGAGCGTAGCAGTTCGTCTCATGGCTATTGGTGTGACGTATTCCTGTACAAGTTCGTCACCTATCCCGGTAATTTCACCAGGGCTCGTCAACACTGTTGAATCGGTCAGGACTTGCAAAAACCGGTATCAGTCCTGGCATCCAAATGGGCTGTGCACGGCATGCGGTGGCGCTATCGCGACGAGAGCGCGGCCATGATGAGCATCGCGACGCCAAGACAGAAGAAGAGGAGGATTCCGCCGATGATGACGCCGATCGGCACGCCCGACTTCTCTCCCGTGCCATCGGTCTCTGGCTGATGAGTCTGCGGCTCTGCCTGTTCGTCTGCTTGTCGCTCGGGTTCGTCGGATGCCATAGGCCTTGATTCTATGGCATCCGACGATGAGCCCCCGGGCCAGCCCCGCGTTCCGCCGTGCTAGATCTCGTAGATCGCCCGATACTTGGCGGTGATCCCCGCCAGGTAGTCGTCGGCACCCATCGGCTTGCCGGTGACGCGCTCGACGAGGTCGCTCGGAGTGTAGCGCTTGCCCTGGCGATAGATCTTCTCCTGCAGCCATTTCAGGGTCGGGGCGAACTCGCCCTGCGACCACGCCTGCTTTTGATCGCCGATCTCGGAGACCATCTGTGCCAGGAACTGGTACGAGAGCAGGTTGCCCATGCTGTAGGTCGGGAAGTAGCCGACCATGCCGCCCGACCAGTGGACGTCCTGCAGGCAGCCGTTGGCGTCGTCCGTCGGTGTGACGCCGAGGTACTCGGTGTACTTCGCGTTCCATGCGTCCGGGAGGTCTGCGATCTTGAGATTTCCCTCAAGCAGCGCGCACTCAAGTTCGAACCTAATGAGAATGTGCAGGTTGTAGGTGACTTCGTCCGCCTCCACGCGGATCAGGCTCGGCTCGACCTTGTTGACGGCGCGGTGGAAGTCGTCGAGCGACACTGCGTCGAGAATCGGGAAGGTCTTCTTGAGATCGGGCAGGAACTTGACCCAGAACTCTTTGGAGCGGCCCACGATGTTCTCCCAGAATCTCGATTGGCTCTCGTGTACGCCGAGTGAGACTCCGCCCACGATCGGAGTGCGGTCCCACTCCATCGGGCTCCCCTGCTCGTACATTCCGTGGCCAGCCTCGTGCAGCGATCCGAACACCGCCGAACCGAGGAACGGAAGGAACCGAGTCGTGATGCGCACGTCGGTCACTGACCAGTTCGTGCAGAACGGGTGCGGTGCCGTGTCCTGGCGCCCGCGGTTGAAGTCGTAACCGATCGCCTTGACGATCTCCTCGGTGAAGGCTCGCTGCTTCGCCTCCGGCCAGTCACCCGTTAGGAAGGCGTTGTCGACGCTTCGGCCGTTCGATTTGATGTCCTTGACGAGGTCTACGAGCGGCTGTCGCACGGTCGAGAACATCTGCTCCGCGTCCTTCTTCTTCGCGCCTTCCTCATATAGATCTAGAAGGGCGTCATAGATGTGGTCTCCGTATCCGAGGTGCTCGGCCTCCTGGCGGCAAATCTCGAACATCCGCTCCAGGGTCGGGGCGAACGACTTGAAGTCGTTGTTCTTCCTCGCCTTCATCCACTCCTCGTGCGCCATCGTGGCCAGTTGCAGTTTTTCGGCGACGAGGCTCGAGGGGATCTTCGTCGCGAGGTCGTAGCCGCGCTTGGTGACGCGCACCATCGCCTCATCGACGCTGCCCGGCGCCGCCTCCTTGTTCGCGTCTTCAATCAGGCGCGCGGTCTCGTCTGCGACGAACATTTCGTGCGCCATTCGACCGAGGATCGCGAGGTGGTGCGACCGTGCCTCCGCCGCACCGCGCGGCATAAAGCACTGCTGATCCCAGGACATGATCGAGCCAGCGGACGTGATGGCGTCGATGTCGTAAAAACGCTGCTTCAGCGCGTCCGTCGCCGGTGACGATTCGAGCGTGGAACTCATGAAGCGAGTCTACCAGCCGAGATTTTTCTGAAAAAGGTCAGGCGTCCTGACCGACCGGCTGAATGAGAGGCTGCACAGCACAAAAGGCGCCGACGACTTCGGGGTCGAACTGTGCACCGGAGCAGCGGTTGATCTCCTCGATGGCCTCTGCGACAGTCATCGGGCTGCGCCAGGGCGTCTCCTGCGTGAGAACGTCGAACGTCTCCGCGACCGCTATGATGCGCGCCCCGATCGGAATGTCTTCGCCTGCCAGCCCGTCTGGATAGCCCGAGCCGTCGTACCTCTCGTGGTGGTGCTTGACCATGGGAACGACAGGCTTTAGCCACGAGAACTCCTCGATGATCCGCATCGCGAGTTCTGCGTGGGACCTCAGTTCGGACATCTCCCCGTCCGTGAGTTTGCCCATCTTCTTGAGGAGGACGGGGTCGAGAGCGATCTTGCCGACGTCGTGCAGCGTCGCCGCCCAGCGGAGGTTGATCAGGTCTTCCTCATGAAGACCGAGCCTGTCGGCGGTGGCCGTCGCATAGACCGCGACGCGGTCTGCGTGGGCGCCCTCCCCCGGGCCGTGCGTCTCCAGCGCACGAACCAGCGACCGCACCGTGTCGTTCTGGACTTCCAGATTGGCCGGATCGATAGACATTTATCGTTCCTGTAAAGACAGGACGACTGCGGCTACCTCGTCGGATTCGCTCGTGCGTGGATCGAGCCAAAAAACACCGTCGGCGATGTAGCCTACGACCGGAGTCTGGCGGGATCGCAGGTACGCGGCGTTCTCTTCGGCGTCCCCGGGCAACCCGACCCGATAGGTTTCGACCGTCGTGCCGGGCAAAGACCCGCCGCCGATCTCAGTCATTGCCTTTTCGACCTTCGCGCCCTTCGCCGCTGCGGCGATCTTCTTGGCGTCCTTCTCCACTTCCTTTGCGGGGCGCGCCACATACTTCCAAACGGGAATCTCCTGAGCCCGATCCTCGACGTACATCTTTAAGGTCGCTTCGAGCGCTGCAAGCGTCAGTTTGCCGACCCGCACGGCGCGTGCTAGCGGGCTCTTCGCCAACCGCTGCACATGCTCTTGCTTCCCGAGCACGATTCCCGCTTGCGGCCCGCCGAGCAGTTTGTCGCCGCTCGCTGTGACAATGTCGGCACCGTCCTTCAGCGCTTCGCGCAGAGTCCGTTCGTGGGGAAGTCCGAAGCGCTCCGTGTCGATCAGGCAGCCGCTTCCCACGTCGTCGATCATCGCCAGGCCGTGCTTGTGCGCAAACTCTGCCAAGTCTTGCGCCGACGGCTCTTCATGAAAGCCCGTGATCTGGAAGTTGCTGGGGTGACACCGAAGGACGGCGGCCGTGCTGTGTGTGAGCGCGCGCTCATAGTCTTGGACTCGCGTCTTGTTCGTGCAACCGACTTCGACCAAAGAACACCCGCTCTGCGCGACGATGTCCGGCATCCTAAACGAGCCGCCGATCTCGACCATCTGTCCCCTGGAGAGAATCACCTCGCGCCCGAGCGCCGTCGCCTGCAAAGCAAGGAACACCGCGGCGGCGCAGTTGTTCACGACGAGCGCGTCCTCGGCGCCCGTCAGTTCCTTGAGCATCCATCGGACGTGATCCTGGCGGTTGCCGCGTTTGCCGGACTCTCTATCGAACTCGACCGTAGCGTGGCCCTGGGCGGCGGAGGCGACCGCAGCGAGCGCTTCCGGCGCAATCCGGGCGCGCCCGAGGCCAGTGTGCAAGACGACCCCAGACATGTTGATCGCGGGCGCAACCGACTGGCCCGACATGGCCGTGGCGAGCCCCACTGCGGCTTGGAGCACGTCGACCTTGGTCCCAGCCTGTAGCAGGGTCCGCCCTTGATCGACGGCGGCACGCGCGGCGGCTGTCCTGATCCGTTCGGAGAACCCTTTCAGGGCCTCCTCCTGGATCAGCTTGTCAATGCTCGGTAATTGGCGAAGGTCAGACATGTGTAGGCACGCGGGCCCATTGTATACCGGGTTTCAGTACAATGGTGTGATGGCGGCGACCCCTCCAACCTTTAACCCGCCCCAGCAAAAGCCGG
>DATLWQ010000172.1:0-5708 GCA_035576225.1 Fimbriimonadaceae bacterium
GCGTAAGGTTCGAGGGCAGGGAAGTAGGCGTCGTCCACCGGGCTGCGAAAAGTCCGCTCTTCGGCGAGATAGCAAGTGCGACCCTGCGCAACGACGCTGCTCAGGAGGGTACTGCCGTGGAGGTCGAAGGCAAGCCAGCGACGGTCGTGGAACTTCCGTTCCTGCGCTAGCCTTCCTTCTTCTTGGCGGCCATCGCGGCCATGTGGCCACCGCCGAGGCACGCGATAAGAGCGACGGAAAGCAGCACGATCACCAGGTGCGGATAGAAGACGCCCTTCGGACCGAGGTACTTGGGCAGGAACATGCCGATGCCACCGAGCGCAACCACGATCGCGACGATGTAGCCTGCTCGCGGGATCGGCATCTTCAGCGCCATAAAGAACCCGACGAGCACGATCAGCCCCATGCCACCGCCACCGATAAGCGACATCCACTCGTGCGCCACTACCGTGCCGTGGATCCCCATCCCTATCATCGCGAGTGCGTAGAGCAGCATCGACCACTTTGTCCAGGTCATGGAGGGAGCCTACCCACCGGATATACTGGGCCCATGTCCGACGCATGGCACGACGACCGCGCAAAGGAAGAGTGCGGTGTAGTCGGACTGTACACGCCTGACGGCGAAGCCGCCAGGCTCGCGTTCTTCTCCCTATTCGCGCTCCAGCACCGAGGACAGGAGTCCGCCGGGATCGCGGTCTCAGACGGTAGCACCGTCAAGATGCACAAGGACATGGGCCTGGTCAGCCAGGTCTTCACCGAGGAGATCCTCCACTCCCTGCCGGGCCACCTTGCGATCGGCCACAACCGCTACAGCACGATGGGCTCGAGCGTGCTGCGCAACGCCCAGCCGATCTATTGCACGAGCACGGTCGGCGAGATCGCCGTCGCGCACAACGGCAACCTGATCAACGCCAAGGAACTCCGCAAGGAACTCGAAGCGCAAGGCGAGCACATGGACACGACGGCGGACAGCGAGATCATCGCGCGCCTACTGGTCATCCACATGAGCGAAGGCGTCGAGAACGCCGTTGCGCACGTCATGAAGCGCGCCAAGGGCGCGTACAGCGTGATCGTGCTGACCCCGAACCGGATCATCGGCTTCCGAGACCCTTATGGCGTCAGGCCGCTCGTCGCCGGCAAGTTGGCCGACGGCTACCTTCTGGCGAGCGAGTCGTGCGCGTTCGGCCCGGTCAACGCCGTGGTGGAGCACGAACTGGCACCCGGCGAGGCGGCCGTGATCGACGCCGACGGTATGCGCTTCTTCCAGGGACACCCGACCGTGAAGCCGTCGATGTGCATGTTCGAGTTCATCTACTTTGCGCGTCCCGACAGCCAGATGGAGGGAACGTCGCTCTACGCCGCGCGCGAGCGCATGGGCGAGGAACTCGCGAAGGAGCACCCGGTCGAGGCGGACATCGTCGTGCCAGTACCGGACAGCGGAATCCCGGCGGCGATCGGCTACAGCAGGGTCAGCGGCCTCGAGTTCACCGAGGGAATGATGAAGAGCCGGTACATCCACCGCACGTTCATCCAGCCCGACCAGCGCATGCGCGAGATGGGTGTGCGCATGAAACTGACGCCGCTCGTGGACAAGATCGAAGGGAAGCGCGTCGTGGTCGTCGACGATTCGATCGTGCGTGCCACCACGACCAAGCAGATCGTGAAACTGCTGTTCGAGTCCGGGGCTAAGGAGGTCCACGTCCGCATCACTGCGCCGCCGATCAAGTTTCCGTGCTTCTACGGGATCGACATGGCGAGCCGGGGCGAACTCGCAGCGGCAAAGTGGTCGGTCGAAGAGATCAGGAAGCACCTGGGCGCGACGACGCTCGGCTACCTCTCGATCGACGGAACAGTCCGGGCGGTCGGGACGGAGAAGGACCGGTTCTGCCTGGCCTGCTTCGACGGCAAGTACCCGATCCCAGTCCCGCCGAACCTCTCAAAACTGGCGTTCGAGGAGCCGCCGGAAGTCGGTGAGATGGGTCTGGTCACTCGGGGTCAACTCACGCTGATCGACGTCGACTAGTCGCCGCAATCGTAGCAGTCCTTGGTCTCTTTGTGCCTGTCGAGGACGCACTTAGAGTGAAGGAACACCTGCTCTGTGAGCGGGTTCCAAAGGTGGTAGATCGCCGGGAGTTCCTCCATGGTCACGAACTGCCGTCCCATCGACTCGAAGTTCGGGTCGATCTCGCCCAGCCCTTCGATATGTGCGGCAAAGACGTCGACCCACCGCACCTCGCTCCGCTGTGTGACCCGGTAGCAGCCGATGTAGTGGATCTCGCGCAGGACTGCGCCGGCCTCCTCCTTTGCCTCCCTTATCGCGGCGTCCAGCGACGACTCGTCAGGCTCGACGCGCCCGCTCGGGATGCACCAGCCCCTGTCCTCGATGTTCACAACGAGGACCTTCTCGTCTTGCCAAGGAAAGACGAGTGCCGCAAATGCACGAAGCGGCGCTCGGAATGGCGCCGGCATGAATTCGAGCCTTTGCTTGCCGTATTGACCGCACGGAAAGCGCCGCATACCCAATTTTCTAGACGAACTCACTAATTGTCGGTATTCCCCGACGAACCAATCGCAGACTGGACGACGACGACCTTTCCTAAAACGTCCTTCAGATCAAACGGCCCGTAGTGCCGACTGTCCTCGGAGACGGGGAGGTTGTCGCCCAGCACATAAATCTTACCCTTGGGGACGTAGTAGTCGCCGTTGGTTAGCCTCCAGTTTTCCGGAACGTTCTGCAGATCGACCTTGTCGCCGCCGAGCGCGTACACGCGCTTGATGAGGACGTCGTTTTCGCGCTTGTTGTTGAGGACGACGATGTCGCCCTTCTTGATCGGTCCGATCAGCCAGTACGCCTTGCTGATGAGTAGGCGCCGCCCAGGTTCGAGGGTCGGTTCCATCGAGTTGCCACGCACCTCGATCGTCTGGAAGTTGTAAAAGAAGAACAGCGCGACGGCGAAGAGGAAGACCAGGAACGCGAAGAATCCTGAGACGATGTAGGTTCGGCGGCTGATCGGTTTTCGGCCCTGCTCGCTCAGCAGATGGCCTTCGGTGGGCTCGGTTCCTGTCAGTTCCTCCGTGATTTGATCAGGTTCGGTGTTTCCCATGCTTCGAGCGCGCCCGGACAAGTTATACTTGAGATTGTCGGCATATGCGGGCCTTTTTTGATCAGTACGGTGAAGTCGCAGCGATCGTCGGCGGTGTCCTGCTCATTGTGTTGGCGGTTTGGGTCGCCTACCTGTCGGTGAAGTTAAAAGCGGTCTCAAAGCGCTGGAACGACCTGATGAACGGCACCGACGGCGCGAACCTCGAGTCGTTGCTCAAAGAGCAGACGGAAGGTTATCGGCGCGTCGATAACCGCCTCGCTTCAGGGGAGGCACGGCTCGGTTCGCTTGAGACGAAGATGGAGTCCGCGAAGCGGTACGTCGGCGTCGTGCGCTACGACGCGTTCCAAGACGTCGGGGGTGGGCAGAGTTTCGCGATGGCGATTTACGACGAAGAGGGCGACGGCGCGGTCATTACCAGCCAAGTCGGGCGGACCGACTGCAGGGTCTTTGCCAAGGAGATCCACAAGGGCAAGGCGAACCGCGAACTGAGTGAAGAGGAGCAGCGCGCTATCGAGGCCGCCGTCGGCAGGCGGGAAGTGGCGCGGGCGGAACAATGACCGACGATGCCCTCTTGATCGAACTTAGCCAAAAAGGCGACAGGAACGCGTTCGATACACTGATCCGCAAGTACGAGGCGCGCGCCTACCAGTACGCGTACAGGCTCACCTCGAACCAGGACGAAGCCTCGGACATCGTCGCCGACGCCTTCGTCCGGGTCTATAGCGCGCTCAAGAACTTCCGTGGCCAGAGCGCCTTCGGCACGTGGCTGTACCGCATCTTGACCAACTGCTACCTCGACCTGCGCAAGAAGGAGCGCAACCGCAGGCACGAGAGCCTCGAGGCGACTATGAACATCGACGGCTCGGACGTCCAGCGCCAGTTCGCCGACGAGTCCGACGGGCCGGAGGAGATCATCGAGCGCACGGCGCGCGAGACGGCGGTCCAGGAAGCCCTCGGCAAAATGCCCGAGTACCAGCAGGCGATGCTCGTCATGTACCACGTGGAGAACCTCACGTACGAGGAGATCTCCGAAGCGCTCGACCTGCCCATCGGCACCGTCAAGAGCCGCCTGAACAGGGCCAGGCTTGCCCTGAGGGACCTCCTGACCAGCAACGTGGAACTTTTCACGCTGGGCTGAAGTCCAACCTGCAGAGACGCGAAATGAACCTAAACAGGGCTCGTGACTTCTATTCGGCGTACTACGAGGGCTCCCTCGACCAGGGGCTGCGGCAGGCCTTTGAGCACGCTCTCTCGAACGAATCCGAGGTGAGCGCGGAGTACGGCCAGTTCGTTCGCATCATGGACGAACTCAGGCGTCTTGACAGGCCCGTCGAGGTGCCTTCAGACCTCCACCTCAAGATCCGCGAGAGGGTCGACGCCCACATCAACTCCAAATCTAGGAAGACCAGCCCGTCCTGGCTGTTCGCGTGGAAGCCGTTCACGTACGGCGTGGTCGCCACGGCGGCGATCATCGGCGTTGTCGCATCGTTCTCGTCGAACCGCGGCTCCATCGGCACCGCCGGGCTCATCGACGTCCCCACATCGGACCCTGTGATCGAGTTCAACGACGGCACGACAGTCTTGAAGTTCCAGTCCGCCGCGCCGAACACGGTGTCGGTGACTCGAGTCGAGGACGGCTCGATCATCGCCACGGTCCAGGCGGGAGGCAAGCGCATCGCGAGCCCGCTCACGAACTCTTCGGAAGGGGCGGAACTGGTGCGCATAGGATTTTCCAGCAACTTCCGTCCGCTCTACCTGGCCGTGCCAGGGACCAAGGCGAAGGCGCAGCCCGAGGGGAAGGGCACTCTGGCCGACATGATGGTCGCGATGGCCGACCAGTACAGGGTTCCGATCGTCTGCGAATCCACGGACGTTCTGCAGCCGACCGAGTGGAACTTCGATCAGGCAGACGCGGTTCAGGCGTCGAGCGACGAACTCGGTTCTCTGGGAATGAAGGCGGCCGCGCACAACGGCGGCCTGGTCTGGATCAGTTCCAAGTAGTCGGCGCTGGTTGCAGGTCGTGAATGAGCGTCGAGAGCCTCGCCACGTAGTCCCGTTCGCTCGTTTGCGCTACCCTGCCTGACCCGAAGAGCGGCAAGAGGTCCCTGTCGGCAAGAGTGACCGCTTCCCACCGGTCGATCCTGACCTGGTCATCAGTCGCTGCGCTCGCGACGTACTTGGTGTCCCTCGCGGCCTCGATCAGGCTGTTCGGCTGCCCGAGCCTGTGCAGGTCCTTCTGGTAGGCGCCGGCATAGTGGTCCACGACGTAGGCGAACGACTTCTGTCCCAAGTCGAGCCTGTTGAGCCGTGCGAGGATGTCCTGTCTGCCTTCCTCACTCACGTGGGGGAGGATCTTCTCGATGCCGATCACGAACCTGGACTGCTTTGCCGCAGACTCTGTCATGATGCCGAACTCACTGTACTTGGCGATGTATCCGAGTTCGATGGCGTCCATATACGCTTCGGCCGCCCGATCGTACTCGCCTGCCTTGGCGAGTTCGTCCGCGTGCCTCTTGGCGCGGCCGAGGAGATAGGTCCGAGCGTCCATGACCTGCTTGTACACGCCTGAGTCGATCTCCATGGTAGTCGTCGCAGGGGGGATTT
>DATLWQ010000173.1:0-2541 GCA_035576225.1 Fimbriimonadaceae bacterium
GTTGTCACATTGCCATTTGCGACACCAGAAGTCAATGACCCGATACGGATTGTTATGATCTGCGTCCCAGCATTGCTGGTCAAATGTCTGCTCCGTATGCGTGATGATCGTCCTTGTTGGACTACAATTGACACACGTCGGGGTTGGAGTCAAAGTTGCTATTGGCGCGTTCGAATCCCAAGCCGTATCACTGAGAAGGACTGCAGGGGTTGCAAATGCATAACCAGAGAGTGCGAGGAGTAACCCCCCCCCCGATCCAGTAAGTGATTTTAGGTATGAAGTTTTTCATATTTGTCTCCCGGACCAAATACATGGCCCTCGACAATGATCATACAACATCTCTGTGAGCAAGCGCAAAGATAATTTCCACTCTTCATCAGGAACTAATATTCTGCGACCGATTTCATCCGTTGTAGTGCTTCATACACGCTGCCCGGATATTGCCTTCGGTTGTTCCAAAGCCTAGTTTGCCACCTAGGCGAGTTGACGGACTTAATTGAGTAGCAAGATCGAAGAAGTCTCCCAGTCGCCGATCCCGTAAAATGAGCCCGTGCTGATCGTGCCGCCCCACTTGCCGCAACCGACGCAGTTCGTCGCGCCCGGGCGGAACAAGATCGCGTGGGTGCAGTCGCCGAACTTCAACGACCGGCCCCCGGGGGCTGTGGTCGATACCATCGTGCTGCACCACACTGCGAGCACGTCGCTGGCCGGTACGGTTCGTTGGTTCGAGAGCGAACAGAGCCACGTCAGCGCGCACTTCACGGTCGGCAGGGACGGATCGATCGTGCAGCAGGTCTCTACATACGAGCGTGCGTGGCACGCCGGGGAGAGCCGCGACGTGTTCGGCCGTACTGGCGTCAACGATTTCTCGGTCGGGATCGAAATCGAGCACCCGGGCACGCCAGGGGTTCCGTACACGGATGCGGAAGTCGAAGCCGTCGAGCACCTTGTCTCCGTGCTCGTGAGGCGCTTCCCAATCCGCCTCATCACGAGCCACATGGCGATCGCGCTGCCGGCCGGTCGTAAGCCCGACCCTATTGACTATCCTTGGCGGACCTTGTATCGTTTCGGTGTGGAGATCGTGCCATGAAGACGCGCATCCAAAACGAGAAGGTCATCGCGGCCACCGGCAAGGACTGGGGGCACTGGTCGAAAGTGCTCGACAAGTTCGATTGCAAGAAGCAGGGCCACAAGGAGACTGCCAAGTTCCTGAAAGAGAAGCACGGCCTGAGCGACTGGTGGTCGCAGTGCGTGACGATCGAATATGAACTTGCAAAAGGGATCCGACAACCGACGCAACGCAGCGACAGAACATACGCCATCACCGTCCAGCGGACGGTGGACGCCGGAGCCAAAGCGTGCTGGGGGGCATTCACGACGGCGAAGGGCCTGAACAAGTGGTTCGCATCCAAGACAAGAGTCGACCTCAAGGTCGGAGGACGCTACACGGCTGCGGGAGGCGACAAGTGTACATACAAGAAGATCGTCCCGGACAAGCGACTCGTGATGACCTGGGAGCATCCCAAGCACACGCCAGGAAGCGAGGTCGAGGTGCTGATTACTCCCAAGAGAGGCAAGACCACGGTCGAAGTCTCCCACCGGAAGATCGCGAAGAAGAGTGAGGCAGACGAACTCAAGAAGGCGTGGTCGGGCGTGATGGACGACTTCCGCTCGTACGTCGAGGGCTAGATTCCGGCCTTCTTCGCGGCCTGGTCGAGGTCCGCGATGAGATCTTCAGGGTCTTCGAGTCCCTGATACAGCCTCACCAGCCATTTCTTCTCCGGCCAGTCCATCGGGTGGTACTCAAGCGGCACGCACAGGCTCTCGTGCCCGCCCCAACTGACGCCGAGTTGATAGACCTCCAACCCTTCGGAGAAGGCACGGAGTTTGTCCGCGTCCTGTGTCTTCGGCATGAACGAGAAGAGCCCGCCCGACGACTTCATCTGCCGATGGAAGAGTTCTCGTTGCGGAAAGTCGTCCAGGCCGACGTGGAACACGCGCTCTACCCAGGGCTGTTCGCGGACCCACGCCGCGACTTTGTTCGCCGATTCCGCGTGGTACTTCATCCGTAGCGGCATCGTACGCATCGAACGCAGGATGAGCCAGCACTGGAAAGGCCCGAGCGTCGCGCCGAAATACTGGCCTTCGTTGGAGATCAGTTCCTTCATGAGTTCGGTCGAACACGCGACCGCGCCCGCGATCAAGTCGCTGTGCCCGCCCAGATACTTGCTCGCTGTCTGGATCGAATAGTCGATCCCCATCTTCGTGGGCTTCTGATACAGTGGGCTGCTATAGGTGTTGTCGATCGCGGTGCGGATGCCCTTCGGCTTTGCGAACGCAGAGATCGCGGCGAGGTCTTGAAGCCGGAACACGATGCTGCTCGGTGACTCGAGGAAGATGAGCGTGGTCTCGGGTCGCACCGCGTCGAAGACCTCCTGCGGATCGTTGCCGACCACGAACGTCGTCTCGACGCCGAACCTCGGAAGGTAGTCCTTCAAAAAGCCGTGCGTCGGCCCGTAGCATGTGTCGACGCAGACAACG
>DATLWQ010000174.1:0-8559 GCA_035576225.1 Fimbriimonadaceae bacterium
CTCGTCGCACAAAGGTCTTTGCGCCCTGCAAGTCTTGCGCCCGTGCTGGATCAGCGTCGTGTGATAACGAAAAGCGTCTTCGGGTTCCACGACTTCCAGCAAAAGGTCGTGTGCCTTTTTTTCGTCCGCGCCCTCCGGAACAAACCCCAGCCTCTTGCTCACACGGAACACGTGCGTGTCGACGGGAATCGCGGCCATGCCGAAACTGAAACAAAGAACGATGCTTGCGGTCTTCGGCCCGACGCCGGGCAGCGACATCAGCCAGTCGCGCGCGTCGCGCATCTCCATGGCCCTGAGAGGCTCGAGGGAATAACCGCCGACGCGACGGTGGACCTCCTTCAACGCGTTGATGATGCTCCTGGCCTTCTGGTTGGCGAGTCCCGCCTTGCGCACGACGTCCGCGACCCTTTCCGGGCCCGCATCGACGACCTGCTGCCACTCAGGAAACGTCGCCCGCAGGCGAGTGAAGGCAGGGAAACTGTTGGCGTCGGCCGTGTGCTGGCTCAGGATGCAACTGACGAGTTCGTCCACGGGGTCGAACCGACTGACGAACCGGGCCCTTCCATACCTCTCCTCAAGGGTGTCCAAGACCTTGCGGACTTTGGCCTTCGTGTTCGGCTTCCGGCCCATTGGTGACAGGATACCGGCGGCCCAGCGCAAGGTTCAAATGGTAGTCTCTGGCGATGGGCAACAGGCGCGTCGCGGTGGTGATGGCGGGCGGATCGGGCACGCGCTTCTGGCCCGTCAGCACGGCGCAGAGGCCCAAGCAGTTCCTCCGTCTCGCCTCACCGGCGCAGAGCCTGCTCGCACAGTCGGTCGGTCGCATAGCGCCGCTCGTCGGCGATGACGTCTTCGTCTCGACTTCGGAAGCGCTGCGCGATCCGACCTTGGAGGCACTGCCCGGCTGGGAGCCATCGCACGTCCTGTGCGAGCCGTGCCGGCGCAACACCTTCGGCGCTCTCGTCTGGACCGCCGCAAACCTGTCCGTGCAGATCGGTGGCGACGCCTCGATGGCGGTGCTTACCGCCGACCACATGATCTCCCCCGACGACCGGTTCTTGAGCACCGTCGAACACGCGCTGGAGATTGCCGAGCGAGAAAGCGCGCTCGTGACAATCGGGGTCAAGCCGACCCGCGCCGCGACAGAATACGGGTACATCGAGACGGGCAGCCCTGCGAAGTTCGTCGAAAAGCCCGATGCGAAGACCGCACAGGAGTTTCTCAAGAGCGGCCGGCACCTGTGGAACTCTGGCATGTTCTTCTGGACGATGGCCTCCTTCAAGTCGCAACTAGCGCGGCATTGTCCAGATGCCTCTGCCGTCCTTGAAGAAGTCGTCGCGCACCTGCAATCCAAGAAGCATGACGCCGCCGCGCTCGCGTTCGAGCGTCTCCCCAACATCAGCATCGACTATGCGCTGATGGAGCGCTCTGACAAGGTCGCCGTGGTCGAGGCAGAGTTCGACTGGGACGACCTGGGATCCTGGGACGCGCTCTCGCGCGCGCTGCCCAGGGACAACGACGGCAACGTCTCGATGGGTGAGGCGCGGATCGTCGACTGCTCGGACAACGTCGTCTACAACGACAAGAGTGGCGTCCGGGTCAACGTGCTTGGAATGAAGAACGTCGTCGTCGTGGTCTCCGGTGACGAGGTGCTCGTGTGCGACAAGTCGCACGCTCAGGACGTGCGCGATCTAGCCGACTAACTGGCGCACGAACTCTTCCAGGTCGCCCTCTTCATAGAGATATCCAGGAATGCCGAACGCGCGCGCCGCACCAAGGTCCGAGTCTCTGTTGCCGATCAGGAACGACCTCTCCTTATCGATGAAGAACTCCTTCTCTGCACGCTCCAACATCCCCGGTCCCGGCTTGCGCGCCGGACACACCGCGAGATACTCGGGGTTCTTCGACTCCGGGTGGTGCGGGCAATAGTAGACGACGTCGATGTGCGCACCGTTTCTCTCCACTTCGTCGAGCATCCAGAACGTCAGCAGCATGAACTCCTCCTCTCCATAGAGGCCGCGCCCGATCCCGGACTGGTTTGTGACGATCGCTACGATATAGCCTTTCTCGTTCAGTAGCCGCATCGCGGCGATCACGCCCGGCATCCACTCGAACTCCTCGACGTTGTGCACGTACCCCTTGTCAGCGTTGACCACGCCGTCCCGGTCGAGGAAGGCGATGGGACGCGCGACCGCGCCCGAGGCTTTCGGGATCGGGGGCGCGTCGGGGCAGCCGCGCCTTATCTTGTCCGAGGCGTTGGACATAGTTGACGTGCGCTCAGACGCACAAGACTAGCGACGAAGGGCGGGCCGTAGAGGATTCGCAAACTAGAAGTACCCGTCGCTCACCTGGTTCGCTGCGTCTAAGTATTCACCGATAAACTTCTTCATATCGATGATGGTCTTGGTCTGGTCTCGCCCCGTATTCTGGGGAATGAATCGGTAGAAGGCACCGTCCAGATTCGTGCCGCCCTTAAGTTGCTCCAGGAACATCGACAACTTCAGCGCCTTCGTGTCCCCAAAGAACCCGCCGGGGCCCTTGTAGAGGAATGCGGCCAGCCGGTTGTTGCCGTCCGGTCCGTCCATCTGCACGATCGAGATCGAGACCTTGCCGCGGGTCTTTGTCTGAACGTTGTCGACCCACTGGTTCTCTATCGACCACTGCTGCGCGGAGAAGCAGACGCGCGGGTCGTGGAAACTGTCCTTGCTCTGGCTCGCGATGAGCACGACGTCGTAAGTCTCCTCTGTCTGCTGGTTTTCATAGACGCGTGCGACGATCCCGTAGGGCTGGAGCGTGTCGTAAGTGACCTGATCCATCTTGTACGAGTAGAGCGGGCTCTCCGCGCCACCGAGCATTCTGAAGCCGTCGACCTGCCGCGGGCTGTGATCGAGCATCCACTGCTCGGTTTTGCCGGCGTTGGGGTGCTTCGTCGTGAACGCGATTGCGAGCCCGCCTAACATGAGCACGGCAGTTGCGATGATGGCGCGCTTCTTCAGTCCTTCCATCCTAACAACCTCGCAAACTTAAAGAGCAGGAAAAAACAGACGATCAGCGTGATGTATCCGCTGTAGTCGTGGAACGAGAGTCCGGCGCTCCGGCCGTACTCCTCACCGGCGATCCCGATGAGCGCGATGCGCAGTCCGTTAATAAAGAGACAGAGCGGCAGTACAAGTACGACCATCAGACCGTTTGCCCACCATCTGAGACGCGCAATGAGCATGAAGAAGACGGTGAACGCCGTCACCGCAACGAGCAGTTTGAGACCGCTGCACGGCACCGCGACGTTGAGGTCGAAGTGGTCCAGGTAGAGCGACGTCTGCCCCACTGCATAGACCGTGTACCCGACGCCCTTGAGGATGAAGAAAGCCACCGTGGTCGAGAGCCGCTGGAGCGGGTTCGTGTAGTTGTCGATGACGCCGGTCCAGACCGGGAGCGCGAAGAGGAGGTACAGGATGCTCGGACTCAGGGCGACCATCCACCGGATCCCTGCGACCAGCCACACGACCGAGAGCAGCACGACGATGAACGCGATCGACCTGATCTGCTGGATGTCGACCGCGTTGGCGGCCCACAACACCCAAAGGGTCAGCAGGATCGGCACGAGCGCGAACCAACCCGGCCTGATCGCGATGTCCTTGATCCTGGGCCACTTCTTGGCGATGATGTAGCCGGAGATGATCGGAACCAGGAGGCCGTGTGAGTAGTACCCGTCGCCGGTCCTGTACTGGTACGTGCCCACGCCCAGCCACATGGCCGGAAGGTCCCTCAGGAGCGGCCAGAAGGCCAAGAACAGGGCGACCAGCGCCACAGCGGAGATTGCAAGCCAAGTCCGGTCGCAGGTCTTGAAGAAGCCCACGACCACCTCGAATATGGATCGGTTCGGCTGATCGACCGCAGCGGTCGCCTCTTCACTCATCGCTTGGCCCGTCCCATGATTGTACTAGACGCCATCGGCGGCAGTAATCGTGCCATGAGGCTTCCGTTTGGCCCGAACCTTGCTTCGGTAAACTGGCCAGGGCCGTAGCCCTCAAACCGATCCTATGAAACGAGCGCTCATCACCGGGGTCACTGGCCAGGACGGCGCGTACCTCGCGGAACTCCTTCTCTCAAAGGGGTACGAGGTCCACGGGGTCAAGCGCCGGGCTTCGCTGTTCAACACCGACCGCATCGACCACCTCTTTCACGACGTCCACGAGTCAGGTCTGCCCCTCTATCTGCACTACGGCGACCTCACAGACCCCGTCTCGCTCATCCGCGTCATACAGGAGGTGCAGCCGGACGAAATCTACAACCTCGCGGCACAGAGCCACGTGAAAGTGAGTTTCGACCAGCCCAACTACACGGCGCAGGTGGACGGCGTCGGGACGCTCGGCATGCTGGAGGCGATCAAGACCCTGGGCATGACGGACCGCGTGCGCTTCTACCAGGCCTCCACCAGCGAACTCTTCGGCAAGGTCCAGGAGGTTCCGCAAAAGGAGACGACGCCGTTCTATCCGCGCAGCCCCTACGGCGTCGCAAAGATGTACGCCTACTGGATCACCGTCAACTACCGCGAGGCGTACGGCATCTATGCGTGCAACGGCATCCTCTTTAACCACGAGTCTCCTGTTCGGGGCGAGACCTTTGTGACGCGCAAGATCACGCGCGCTGCGTCCCGCATCGCCGTCGGCCTGCAACAGATGCTCTACCTCGGCAACCTGAACGCCATGCGCGACTGGGGCCACGCGCGCGACTACGTCGAGGGCATGTGGCTGATGCTGCAACAGGACGAGCCCGACGACTTCGTGCTCGCCACCGGCGAGCAGCACTCCGTGCGCGAGTTCGCGACGATGGCGTTCGAGCGCGCTGGCGTCCCGCTCACGTGGTCGGGCTCCGGCGTCGAAGAGATCGGCAAGGACGCTGAGGGCAACGTCCGCGTCGCAGTCGATCCACAGTATTACAGGCCGACCGAGGTCGAGACCCTGCTCGGCGACCCTTCGAAGGCGAAGAGAGTCTTGGGGTGGGAGCCCAAGTGCTCCTTTGAGCAACTCGTCCACGAGATGGTCGACAGCGACATGGAGGAGGCCAGGCGCGACAGTCTCGTCGTGGAGAAAGGCTTCAAGCACTATGCCAGCGCTGAAGAAGGACAGTAAGGTCTTTTTGGCGGGGCATCGCGGGCTCGTAGGCTCAGCGATCCGGCGCGCGCTTCTCGACCAGGAGTACGAGAACGTCCTCGTCCGCACGCGGTCGGAACTCGACCTTGCGGACCAGGCGGCGACGTACGCGTTCCTCAAATCGGAGAGGCCAGACGTCGTCATCGTGGCGGCGGCGAAGGTCGGTGGAATCCAGGCGAACAGGACGCAGCCTGCTGACTTCATCGGCCTGAACATGGTGATCGAGTCGAACGTCATCTGGGGCTCGCACCTCGCCGAGGTGCCCAACCTGCTCTTTCTCGGCTCCAGTTGCATCTATCCTCGCGAAACGCCTCAGCCCATTCCCGAGACCGCTCTGTTCTCCGGCCCACCGGAGCCGACGAACGCTCCCTATGCCGTGGCCAAGATCGCCGGGCTCTACCTGTGTGACGCGATATCCAAGCAGTACGGGCGTTACTACTTCACGGTGATGCCGCCCAACGTCTATGGCCCCGGCGACAACTTCCACCCCGAGCACTCGCACGTCATCGGCGCGCTCATCCGGCGCTTTCACGAGAACCTGCCCGACAAGACCGTGACCTGCTGGGGAACTGGAACGCCGCGGCGCGAGTTTCTGCACTCCTCGGAGGTCGCAGACGCCTGCCTGCACCTATTGAAACAGGAGAGCGTGCACGGCCACCTCAACGTGGGGACCGGCGAGTCGGTGACTATTAAAGACCTCGCAGAAACGATCCAGCGCGTGGTCGGTCATACCGGCAAGATCGAGTGGGACACGTCGATGCCCGACGGCTTCCCTGAAAAGACGATGGACGTCTCGCGCCTGAACGCTTTGGGCTGGCGCGCCACTATGCCGTTGGAAGAGGGGCTCCGAAGCGCATATGAGTGGTTCCTCGCGCACGAGGCCGCCCAATGAGCAAGCGGATCGTATTCACGTTCGCAACCGGCGCGCCGCAGTACACGGACATGGCGCTCGGGCTCGGGCTCTCGCTCTCGCTCCACCACAGCGAGACAAAGCGCGTCTTGATCACGGATCGAAAGCCCGAGAACGGTCGGGCCGACCGTCTCTTGCCCCTCGCGTTTGACGAACTGATCGAGCCCCCAAAGAACTTCTCACACTGGTTCATCAAACTCTGCATGCTCCAGGAGACCGACGCCGACCAGATCCTCTTCATCGACAGCGACGGGCTCGCCCTACGCAACATCGACGGGGTCTTCGACGAACTCGCAGGGACGAAGTTCTGTGTGCAGGGCGCGTGGCGGAGTGACTTTACACAGTGGTATGGCGACATCAATGGCGCAATGAAGAAACTCGGTCTGGAATCGATACCCCAGTTCAACGGCGGTCTCATCTACTACGAGCGGTGCGACGAAGTCCGTCAGTTGATCATGGAGTCGCTAGCGATGGCAGAGAGGTTCGACGACCTCGGCCTCAAGCGACTGAACGGGCGCGTGACCGAAGAGGTTTGCATCAGCCTGGCGATGGCGACCACAGGGATAGGAAAGGTCGTACCGATGTCGCGCGCGTACTCTGTGACGCCCTGGATGATGCGAGGCAAGAAGCGCCTTGACGTAGTGGCTGGCGAGTGCTCATTTGTGAAGGTCGTCGACAGGCCCCGCGCCTTTTCACCGATGATCTACCACACGGCGCAGGCAAAGTGGGACATCGACTATTGGCGCGAACTCAACCGAATCCTGCGCATGCACGACGACGTCGTGCGGCTCGGCGTCGACCGCGACACGCCGAAGATTCCGTTTCAGAAGTTCAAACGCGTCGCCGTCATGCTGTACCGTAAGATGATCGGTCTCTAGCGACGGCGCACCTTCGGCTCGATCCCGATCAGCGCAAGCAAGCGCCCGAGCGGCTGTGCGACGCCTTCCGCCGCTTCATAGACCCACTGCCTTGCACTCTTCGCTTTGAACACTAACCCAATGCCGACGAAGAACTTGATGAACACCGAGGCGAGCGAACGCAGCGCGGCCACCGTCCGCGACTTGCCAGTGCTCTTGATCACACGCGCCGTGTACTGGCCGTTGACGAAGTTTCGCGCCGCACCCGTGAACACGCGCATCTTGTGCGCAGGAACCGAGTGACGAACGCGAAGGTCGGGATCATAAAGGATCTTGCCCGCGCAGTCTTCGGACTCCCACAGCCTCTTAAACAGCATCGGCTCTTCGCCAACCATCAGGCGATCGCCGCTCATCCCGACGTCAGTCGGGAATCCGCCGACTCTCTCCAGAGCAGACCGTTTGACGACCATGTTCGAGGCCGAGAAAGACTCGTCCTTACCGAGGAAGCGCCTCTCCGTGCCCCAAGTGCGCTCTTCGTACGCGTCCTGGAACCACGGCGGCTTGGGCACCTCGTAGAGCGGCAGGATCCGTCCACCTAGTGCCACATACTCGCGGGCCGTGACAAGCGACGAGATGCGCTCAATCCAGTCAGGCTCCGCCGCCGCGTCGTCGTCGATCGAGGCCACGTACTCGCCGGTCGAAGCCGCCGTGCCCGCGTTTCTCGCAAACGCAATGCCGGGCCGCTCTTCGTACACGTACCTGATCGTGTGCGATGAGTGCTGGCCAACGAGCCGTTGCGCCCGTTCACGCGTGTCGTCGGTCGAGCCGTTGTCGACGATCACTATTTCAAACTCGTCGGCAGGAGCCGTCTGACCGACGAGGCTCTCGACCGCCCGGGCCATCATCGCCGAGCGGTTCCTAGTGCACACGACGACAGAGACCCGCATACTCACTTTCGACGCACGACGGACTCACGCTCACACGGCGCGGCACAACGCGCTACACCGGTTGTGAGGTCGTCGTGGCTCATTGCAAGGACGAAAACAGCACTCTCGAGGGCGCAAGGTACAGCACGGCGGCAAACGTTGAGAACAAGTCGGGTCACCGAATCTTCCGCCTCAGCGCAGAGTAGCCCGCACGCCTGAACCTCGCCTTTGCCCGCTCGGGATCCAATGTCGCCAGGAAGTTCAGTGAAGCCGCGGCCGATCCCTCTGGTGCTAGGAGCAAGGGCCGTAGCATCTCGCGCTTGATCGTAAAGACCTTGTATCCGTAGCCTTCAAGGAAGGACGAGAGGTCCGAAGGATATCCATTGTGGTCCTCGTAGATGATGTCCCTGATCGAGCCGCTCGCCAAGAGTGCCGTGGCACCGCGCAAGACCTCCATTTCGTAGTCCTCGACATCGAGTTTCATGACGCCGACCTTCCCTTCGCCTGCCAGAACCTCGTCCAGACGCCGAACATCGACCGTATACGCATGACTGGCCTCGGACGAACCCACGAGACTTGAGAGGCCGGGATTTACGTCGAAGTTCGGCTCTTCCTTCAGCGACGCCGTCCCAGCCTCGGCGCCGAGTGCGCACATTTGCAAGGCCACTTCGCCATGCCCAGTCTCCGGACTCCAGGACTTTGCACTGCGCTCC
>DATLWQ010000175.1:0-5133 GCA_035576225.1 Fimbriimonadaceae bacterium
GTCAGGCCTTGCTCAGGTCGGGGCGAAGTTTGTAGAACTCGGTCTCCTGTTGCATCTTCCAGACCACCGCGGCGATCTTCGCCTCGTCGTACAGCCTCCCGTAGACCGAGACGCTGCGCTCGGCGCCCTTATCGTTTGTCCCGTACGGCATCAGCATCTGCGGGTGGCCCGTGCGGTTCGTGTTGAGCAGGAGGAAACTGCCGCGGTCTGGCGCGAACACCATGTCGTAGTCGCCGAACTCCTCCTCGATGGTCTTCATCGCGAGCGACCTCGCGCGCAGAGCCTGCAAAGACTCGACGGCGGTGACGTATCGGTACGCGCGGAAGATCTGCGGCCAAAAACTGTTCTCCAGTCCGTGGATCTTCCCACTGGTCGTGAAGTCGTCAAACGCCGCCGCTGCCTCCACCGAGAGGTCGACCATCACTCCCCGCTGGAGTTGGCTAAACTTGACGCTCTCCGGCTTTGCGCCGAGTTTCTTCAGCAGTTCGATGTAGTCGTCGCTCGGCGTATCTCCGCTGAGCGGCTGTCCCTGCTCCAGCACACCGATCTTCAGACTCGAGATGTCGACGTCCGGCGACCAGTGCAGCGGCCGGTCGACGGAGCCCGGGTCCCGCACGTCCGCGCCGTGGATCGCGGCCAGCACGAGCATGCAGTCCTCGGCGGTTCTGCAGATCGGCCCCGCCTTGTCCATCGTCCAACTCAGCGTCATCGCGCCGTAGCGGCTCACGCGCCCGAAGGTCGGCCTAAGCCCCGTCACGCGGCACTTGTGCGAAGGCGAAACGATCGAGCCCTGCGTCTCAGTGCCGATCGAAAAGGCGACCATTCCCGCTGCCATGCACGAGGCCGGCCCGGCGGACGAGCCGCTCGAACCTTGCGTCGGGTCCCACGGATCCTTCGTGCGCCCCTTGAACCATACGTCGTTCATGGCCAGAGCACCCATGCTGAGTTTCCCGACCAGCACCGCCCCCGCCTCGGTCAACTTGTCGTAGACCGCGCAGTTGTAGTCCAGCACTTGGTCTTTGTGTGGCCCCGAGCCCCACGTCGTCGGGTACCCCTTGACGGCGTACAGGTCTTTGAGGCCGTATGGCAAGCCGTGCAGCGGCCCGCGGTAGTTTCCGGCGGCGATCTCCTCCTGGGCCTTCTTCGCCTGCGCCCGCGCCAGATCGTGCGTCGGCGTGATGACGTTGAGCAACTTCTCGCCGTACGCGTCGATACGCTTCAGATAGATCTCCGTGAGTTCGACGGGCGAGATCTTCTTGTGCTTGACCAGTTGGCTCAGTTCGGCGACCGTCATGAAGGCGACGTCTTCGTCCGAAGAAGGCTTGCTGATCCCGGGGATGTCCCTGTGGACGACCGAAGTCGCTTTTCCTGCGGCGGGTTGCTTCCCCTGCGGGATGAAGGCAGTCGCCGGCGGCACTGAATTGTCCATGTGCAGGTCACGGATGGATTCGTAGCCCCTCGTGAACTGCTGGACCTGCCGCAGGACTTCCTTGCGCTCGTCGTCGGTGAACTCGATCCCGATCATCTTCTCGAGCGTCTTCAGGTCGTCGACCGTGATGTCGCTCGTCTGTCCGCCTTGCTGCTGTCGGAGAGGGCCGGCACCGACGCTCCCGACGAGGGCGGGTACGGCGGCGGTCACGAGCGCCGCGCGGAGAAACTCTTTGCGAGTCAGATCGGGTTTCTTGGTCATGCGGGCATTCTACTCACAGCCCGCGCTGCGCCGTTTTAGGGCGATCGTTATCGTGAACGTCGAGCCTGCAAACCGCGAACAAAGGCGTTCTGTACGGAGTACAGCGCACCCCAGAGGCCGGCAAAGCAGACCAGTTCAAGCGAGAAACTGTGCAGGTGGACGAACGCCTCGGTGAAGACGAGCGAGACGGCGAAGGTAGGGAAGGCCTTGACGCTGCCTTGGACGAGCGCCTGGTACTGGTTCTGTCCGGCTGGGTTCATCGTCCGATTCTACTCCCTCCGGCGCAACCCAGGCTGCCAGGCAGCCTGTACTTAGAGCATGGGAAAGTCCATTGCTGGTGCAGTCGTAGCGTTCATCGCTATGTTCATCCTGCAGGCGATCTTGGGAATCGTTCTGCTTTTGATTCTGGGGCCAGGCAAGGTAGTCGATCAGTCGACGCAAGGGTTCACCATGACTTTCGTCGTGATGGGGTGGCTCCTTGGCTTCGCCATCGCGTACCTCGCCGGTGCCATCGCCAAGGCGATCGGTCAGCACAGGAACGCCGCGATCATTCTGATCTGCATTATCGTGCTCTTTGGTTCATTTCAGTTATTGCGCCGGGGCACTATGCCTAAGGCGCCTGAGGGCGTAGAACTGTCGGAGTTCCAGCAGAACATGTTTGCTGTAGCAAAGGCACAAATGAACACACCAAAGATCCTCTCGATCGCAGGTCTGGTGATCAGCATCGCTGGAATCGCAGTCGGAGGACTGGGGTCTTCAAAGAGACCCAGCGGAACGCCGGTCACCGGACAGCCCGGTACATAAACGCGACTTTGACTCCGCCTAGTTTGGCGGTCGATGAGGCTGTGTAGCCGTTGCGCTCATAGAACACCTGGTTGCGTTCGGCGTCGGTGTCCAACATGATGCCAGCGGTCGTCCTGTCGTCTAGCGCGCGCTCGTAGAGGTGTTCGAGCAGCACGGTGCCAAACCCCATGCGCTGGAACGTTGGGTCGACGGCCAGGGTCTGGAGGTAGTAGTGCAGCCTCGGCGGCAGGTGCGACTTCTTCAGCGTTCGATACTCCTCCAATCGAGCCATCACCTTCTCGCCCACAACTTCAGCAAGTTTGATCCTGTCTCTCTTGAGCGACTCTGAGGGCGTCGGAGTGTACGTGCCCACGACCAGCGCCAGCGCGACGATCTTGTTGTCCCACTCGATACCAAGGATCGGCTGTGACGCAAAGAGTTTCTCTAGGCAGGCCGTACGAAACAGCGCCTTCAGCATCGCGTACCTGTCCTTCGTCTGTTCAGGGATCAGGTGCGCCACGATCCTGTCCTCCGCCATCGCCCTAGCGAGCAAGTCGGCCGCTTCGTCGATCCTGATGTACGGGATCTCGATGAGGCGGTAGTCGCGTTGCACGGCCTATTCTAACCTGACCGCCCGGGCGGGGTAAACCTTGCGGGATGTTGTCCTCAGCAGTCGCCTTCGTCGCAGTCGCAGCGGTCGCCGTCTCCCAGAACCGCCCCGTCAACGTCGCAACAACGCCGGCCGATCGGCTCTCAGACCAGTGGTGGAAGGACCGTCACGCGCAGAAACTGGAAGTGACCAAAAAGGGGGGCATTGAACTCGCATTCCTTGGGGACTCGATCACCCACAGTTGGGAGGGCCCGGGCAAAGCCGTGTGGGACCACTACTACGGCCACCGCCGGGCGGCCAACTTCGGATTCAGCGGCGATCGAACGGAGCACGTCCTCTGGCGCCTCGACCACGGCGAACTCATCCCGGCAAAGCCGAAGGTCGTCGTCCTGATGATCGGGACCAACAACGTCGGTCAGGGCTCTTCGAACCCCGAGCAGGCCGCAGACGGTGTCGGCGCCATCGTCGACCGACTCAAGGCGGGCATCCCCGGCGTTCGTATCCTGCTTCTCGCCGTGTTCCCGCGGTCTCTGAACCCGCAGGACAAGTTGCGGCACGACGTCGCCGAGATCTCGGACCGGATCAAGAAGGAGGCGGACGGCAAGTCGGTCGTCTATCTGGACATCGGCAAGTACTTCCTCCGCCCCAGTGGCGAGATGCGGACCCTGCTGATGCCCGATATGCTCCATCCCAACGAGAACGGCTACATGATCTGGGCAAAGGCGATGGAGCCGACCTTGTCACGAATGCTGGGTGATAAGCCGGTTCCGCCCATGTAGCAGCACTTAACGACTCCCTCAAGACGTCAATCACAAGGGGCGCGGTATTCTACGCCTTCCCACAGACTCGAAGTGGAACAATGAAAAGAGCCCTGACCTGGTTCGTCGTTTTAGCAGTCGCCATCGTCGGCTCGGCCTGCGGTGGCGGTGGCGGAGGGGGAACGACCGGTGGAACTTCGACGACCGGCGGCACATCGACCACAGGTGGCACGACCGGAGGTACCACGGGCGGAACCTCCCTCAACACCTTCCTCTATGTGGGCAACCGTGGTGCGAACCCCAACGGCACCGTCTCCATGTTCGAGATCTTCACAGGCGGCCTCCTCTCGATGATGGGCAGCGTCAACGTCGACCTCACGCCCTCGGGAATCGCCGTCAGCACCGACAAGCAGTACCTGTACGTAAGCCACATAACACCCAACGTGATCAGCGCCTTCCATATCGAGGCAGGCGGTGCCCTGACGCCCCTGATCCCTGCGACGGTCGCCACGGCAGGTGCCGCGTGGAGCGTCTACGCGCACCCGACCAAGAACGCTCTGTACGTCCCCGACTCGACCAACAACCGCATCTACCAGTACACGATCAACGTCGACGGGTCGCTCACTGCCATGACGCCTGCTTTCGTGTCGACGGGCAGCGACCCGCGGCTCGGTGTCTTCAGCCCCAGTGGCAACACGCTTTACGTCTCCTATCACAACGGGGGCCTATCGCCGGGAGAGGTCGGCCAGTTCACCGTCAACTCAGACGGCAGCCTGTCGCCGCACACAACGCCTACCGTGGCCACAGGAGACGGTCCGTCGGGCATCTCGCTGACCTCGGACGGCAAGTTTGCGTACGTCGCTTGCGAGACGACCAAGGACATCCGCATCTACTCGATCGGGCTCGACGAGTCGCTTTCCAGCATCGGTACCCTGACGACCGGCGTCCAGAACGCCGCCAGCATCATAAGCAGCGACAACAAGTTCTTCTATACGGCAGACTTCCTGGGTGGATCGTCGGGGAGCCTGATGCTTCAGTATCAGATCAACTTCGACGGATCGCTCACTGCTCTGGCTCCTGGGAGCGTCGTGACGGGCGACGGCCCGATGCCTATCTTCGTGCTCCCCGGCACCAACATCGCCTACGTCGCCAACCAGGGCGACAGGACGATCTGGCTCTACCGCATCCAGACAAACGGCCAGATGCAGTTTGTGACGAGTTACTTGACAGGCGACCCCGGTGCGAGCCCTGCATCGTTCGGCTTCGTCACTCAGTAGGCTCGTCCACACCCT
>DATLWQ010000176.1:0-3842 GCA_035576225.1 Fimbriimonadaceae bacterium
GGCTCGCGCCGCCCGCGCCGACCATCATCATGCAGGTCGACAAGCCTTGGGACGTCCCCGAAAGGCAGTAATCCGGCCCGCCCAAGGTACGCTTTCTTACATGAGGATCGGCGCGCTATTCGCCCTAACGCTGTTGCTCCCGCTCGCCTCCTGCAAGGGCGGCGACCAGGCGACGACCACCACTGGCCAGCCCAAGTACAGGATCGCCATGATCCCCAAGGGCACGACCCACGAATACTGGAAGTCGGTCCACGAGGGCGCCGACAAGGCCGCCAAGGAGTTCGGCGTCGACCTGATCTGGAAAGGTCCGCTCAAAGAGGACGACCGCGCCGACCAGATCAAGGTCGTCGAGCAGTTCACCCTCGACAAAGTGGACGGCATCTGCCTTGCCCCCCTCGACGACACCGCGCTGGTTAGTTATGTAAAAGACGCGGAGTCCAGCGGCATTCCCGTTGCGATCTTCGACTCGGGACTCAAGTACGACGACGTCGTAAGTTACGTCGCGACCGACAACTATGCCGCTGGCGGCATCGCCGGCACTGAGATGGGCAAACTGCTCGACGGGAAGGGCAAGGTGATCGTTCTGCGCTACAACGAAGGCTCCGCGAGCACCACCGACCGGGAGAACGGCTTTATCGACGCTGCAAAGAAGGCAGGGCTGGAGATCGCCAGCGACGAGCAGTTCGCCGGCGTGACCGTCGAGACCGCCCAGGACGCGAGCGAAAACCTGCTGACGCGCTTCAAGCAGGGTAACGGCCTGAGCGTGCAGGGCATCTTCTGCCCGAACGAGTCGTCGGCCTTCGGCATGTTGCGGGCGCTGCAGGACACGGGGCTCGCAGGCAAGGTGAAGTTCATCGGCTTTGACGCGTCGCAGAAGTTGATCGAGGGCCTGACGAGCGGGCAGATCGACGGCCTGATCGTGCAGAACCCGCGCAAGATGGGCTACGAGACGATCAAGGCGATCGTCGACAAGATCAAAGGCGGTACGCCCGAGAAGCGGATCGACACCGGTGCCACGTTTGTGACGAAGGCGAACATGGAGACCGACGAGGTCAAGCAACTGCTCGCACCGCCGACAGACTAACTGCATGGCGTTCCTCGAGCTGCACGGCATCGAGAAGCGCTTTGGCGCCACCGTCGCCCTCGGCGGCGTGGACTTCTCCGTAGAATCAGGACAGGTCCACGCCCTCGTAGGTGAGAACGGCTCAGGAAAATCGACTCTGATGCGCGTGCTTGCCGGGGTGTTCCCCGCCGACGCAGGGACGATCTCTCTTGGAGGCGAGCGGTTCGCACCGCGATCGCCACGCGACGCGCGCGAGCAGGGCGTGGCGATGATCCACCAGGAACTGTCGCTGTGCCCGGACCTCTCCGTACTGGACAACATCGTTCTGGGGATGGAGCAGGTGTCCCTCGGCTTTTTGCAGAAAGGTAGCCAGGAGGCCCTGGCGCGCGCAGCCCTGGAGAGACTGGGGCACGGTTCGCTCTCGCTTTCTCAGCGCGTCGGCGATCTACCGATCGGTATTCGTCAGAGTGTGGAGATAGCGCGGGCTCTGGCCGTCGGGTGCCGGATCCTCGTGCTCGACGAGCCGACGAGCAGCCTGAGCCACGAGGACACCGCTCGGTTGTTCGAGGTCGTGCGGGGACTGCGGTCGGACGGGCTAGCGATCGTCTACATCTCGCACTTCTTCGATGAGGTGAAACAGGTGGCCGACCGCTTCACGGTGCTCCGCGACGGGCTCGTCGTAGGTGGCTCTGAGATCGAGAACTTCGTCGACGAAGAGGTCGTGCGCCTGATGGTCGGCCGTGAGATCACGGACCTGTATCCGAGGTCCGCGCGATCGGTGGGCGAGGCGTTGCTCTCCGTCGAAGGTCTGGCGGGAGAGACTAGGCCGACCGAGGCGAGCCTGACCGTACACCGAGGAGAGGTCCTCGGCATAGCCGGCCTCGGCGGATCGGGGCGGACGGAACTCCTGCGCGCCGTCTTCGGTCTGGATCCGGTCGTGAGCGGCACGGTTCGCGTGGCTGCATATCAGGGACCGGCCAGCCCCGCAAGACGGTGGCAGGAAAAGGCCGGAATGTTGAGCGAGGACCGAAAGGAGGAGGGTCTGGCTGTCTCGATGTCAATCGCCGACAACGCCTCACTGACGAAACTGCCGCTTTGGATCACCGACGACGCCCAGACCCGCGGGACAGAGCCGTTCCTCTCGCGCTTGGGGGTGAAGATGCGCAGCCCGCTCCAGCCTGTCGAGGAACTGAGCGGCGGTAACCAACAGAAGGTCGCCCTCGCGAGGCTCTTGCATCACGACGTCGACCTCTTCCTTCTCGACGAGCCGACGCGGGGGATCGACGTCGCGAGCAAGGAGCAGATCTACCGCCTGATCGACGAGTTGGCCGTCCAGGGGAAGGCGATCCTGTTGGTCTCTTCGTATCTTCCGGAGTTGCTCGGTGTGTGCGACCGCATCGCCGTGATGTCGCGCGGTGTTCTCGGGCCGTCGCGAGAAGCAAAGTCTCTGACGCAGGAGAGCCTGATGCGGGAGGCCGTCGGATCGTGAGAGACCGGATCAAGTCGCTCGGAAACGTCGCTGGGCTCGCAATCGCGTGGTGCCTCCTTTTCTTCTCATTTGGCGCGGCGCTCGGCAAAACCTTTATGAGCCTCGCCAGCGTCGAGCAAATCTTCAGACAGAGCACGGTGGTCGCGCTCTGCGGGATCGGCATGACGTTCGTGATCATGTCTGCCGGGATCGATCTTTCAGTCGGCTCGATCGTCGCGCTCGTTTCAGTTGTGGTCGCTTACGCGCTGCAGCAGCATTTGGACCCGTCCATCGCCATCCTTTGCGGACTCGTGGCTGGGACGCTGAGCGGACTCTTGAACGGAGCCATCATCACAAAGTTGAAAGTGACGCCGTTCATCGTGACGCTTGGTACGTTCCTCGCTTTGCGCGGCGTCGCGAAGGGCATTGCGAAGAACCAGAAGATCGATGCTGACTTCACATGGATCAACGATCTGCTCGCTCGCGTGCACGCGGACCACAGGTGGATGGTGTTTCCGCCCGGCGTGTGGGCCATGCTCGTGCTGGCCGTGCTAGGAGCGATCTGGCTGCGGTATACGCGGCTTGGGCGGCACATCCAGGCAGTCGGATCGAACGAACTGGCCGCGCGGCTGTGCGGAGTTCCTGTCGAGCGAGTGAAACTTGCGGTGTACTCGTTCATGGGACTCTGCGCAGGGATGGCGGGCGTCGCGATCTTCGCACGTCTGAGCGTCGGCGACCCGACCACCGCGCAGGGGCTCGAACTTCAAGCGATCGCAGCCGCGGTCATCGGAGGAGCATCGCTGATGGGAGGGACGGGTTCGATCGCGGGCACGCTGTTCGGCGCGCTGATCATGGAAACGATCGGTGCGGGTTCGAGCCAACTCGGCTGGCCCAACTGGGTGCAGGAGATCGTGACCGGAGCGATCATCGTGGCTGCAGTCGCTCTCGATCGCGTCAGACACAGGAGGGCGACGTAGACCATGGCGAAGTCCGGCGATCAAGGCCGCTGCCTCATGTGCGGCAAACCGAATGACGGCGATCGAAAACTAGTCGTCGGCCTCCAGGGCGCTATCTGTTCCGAGTGCGTCAGCCTATGCGGCGAAATCCTGAGCCAGGGCTTCGGCGAACCATCCCGTCACCCGACCGTCGCCCGCGACCGTCCGACCACGCCCCTCGCCTGCCTTGTCGAAATGACCCAGGAACTCGCCAAGCCCGAGCACGGCCAGGTCATCCTGGGTGAAGGCAACACGAGTGCAAAAGACGGGGAAAACCTGTGGATCAAAGCCAGCGGCGAGCAGATGCCTTCGATCT
>DATLWQ010000177.1:0-6921 GCA_035576225.1 Fimbriimonadaceae bacterium
CCTTTTAGGTCAATTTTCAAATCCATAACTCCCATGCGTAACTCGAGTCTTGCAAGCAGTGTTCGCAGTCTGTCTTCCAGGTCCGAACCGACTTCGAACGGTTCGCAGGGAATGTCCAGGTTGGCCCTCCAATCGAGACTGTCGCTCGTCAGTCGTGCAACGTAGACACGATCTCCAAAACAGCATGCGCGTAGGTGATCTGACCCTTCAATCTTTTCTTGGTAGATCGCTGGGCACATGCGCACAGCCTCCTCGTCCAGTTCGTCAACATTGATCTCGACGGTGAGGAGGTGCTTCTTGCGGGTGCCCATGATAGGCTTGACGATCAGTGTCCCTGTACTCTCGGCAAACCTCTTGACGTCTTCCAGACAGTTTGTAACCAAAGTTTGCGGCAAGCGGAGTCCACATTCCCTCGCACACTTGAGTTGAACGAGTTTGTTGGTTGCTCTGCGGTTCGCCTCCGGGTGGTTGACCCACTTTCCTTTGAACTCCGTCAGTAGCGTGCCTAGGAGCGCGGCAGACTTCTCGTTCCTGACCAGATCTGGTTCTACTTCTGACACTGCCTTAGACGACTCGCCGAGCGGTGTATAGCGTCGCATCCAGAGGAGATCGAGGTCTGAAACTATGACCCTGTGGCCGTCACGGTCCTCAATTGTTGCGCTCATGTCGCTGCCGGCTGCCCAAGTCAAATAGGTGTCCGTTGCCAGACGTTCGATCTCGAAGTAGTGGCAACTGAGGTCAGAGTGCGCCTCGAGCTGTTGGGCGATCGTCAGGCCGTGAACGTCACTGGTATACGATACGATGCCGATCCTTCTCATGAGATGAGCCCCGCCACGAACGGCGGCGGGGCCTGGCTAGGATTACACCGACGGTGAATCCGGTTCTACGTCTCAGTCGTCGTCGTCCGGGCAGCCACTGATTGTCTCCGTGCCGGCGAAATTGAACTTTCCTGCGAGTCCGACTCGCTGAGCGAGAAGCGACTCCCAACGCTTGAGTTCTTTTCCTTTGACAACACGAAACTCAGTAGGCTGGAACATAAGAACGACTGGCTTTCTCCGATTTCTTGCCATGTATGTTCTCCTATGTATCTCGGTCGTATACTTCGATACAACCCCACTATATCATGAATATTACACAGGCGGACTTCTGAGTTATCAATAGGGGCCCCAGACTAAGTACCACATGCAGATTTAAGAGGCGGCCGTTCGCCGTAGCGCTCGGTTTCGCATTCTCGCACCAGCCAAAGCCGAGTTATACGGCTCTATCCGAACCGGAGCACGGCGAAGACGAGCGCGACGAGGGCACAGAGTGTGGCGAACTTGCCAAGGTTCTGCATCTGCGGAAGAATCTCGGTTTCACCTTTCTTCATCCTTTGTTCCATCGCAGTCAGGATGCCCACGGTGATCGTCAACAGCACGACGGCGATGATCTTCGCATAGAAGGGCCAGCCGAGCGCCCAGTCGCCGTCCCACCGTGTATAGATCATGGCGACACCGGTGATCCAAAGGAGGACGATACCGAGCCGTCCCAGATTGCTCATCAAGGGCGGAAATCGAAGCAGGACCGGTTTTTCAGCAGGGTCAGTCTTGGAAATCAGTCCGGTCATCACCAGGTTGGAAAAGGAGACCGAAAAGCCGAGAGCGAGGCCGATAAAGTGCAGGATGAGGAGCACGTAGTCGAGGTTGGTCACTTGATTGTCCTGTTCTTCCGGTTGCTCGGAGGACACTCACAAAGTTCCGAGATTCCGGAGGAATCAAGAGCGACGTTTACCCGATGGCGCGGGCCGCCTGCTAGCGTTCTATTCGATGTTCTGGCGTCGCTCAGATTCGCTGGCTGACATAATCTGTCCGAGTCGTGGAGAATTCGAACCTGACCCATGAAGAGATCCTTCGGTACAGCCGCCACCTCATCATGCCTGAAGTGGGGATGGAGGGGCAGAGGCGGCTGAAGGCAGCGAGCGTGCTGGTGGTCGGTGCAGGCGGGCTCGGTTCGCCAGCGCTGATGTACCTCGCTGCGGCGGGAGTCGGGCGACTCGGAATTGTCGACTGCGACGACGTCGACTTCACGAACCTCCAGAGGCAGGTGATCCATGGGACTCCAGACGTGGGACGCAGGAAATTGCAGTCCGCAGAGGAGACGGTCAAGGCGATCAACCCGAACGTCGAGGTTGTCAAGCACGAGACGGTTTTGAGCAGCGAGAACGCGCTGGAGATCCTCGGCGGCTACGACGTCGTGATTGACGGCACTGACAATTTCCCGACGCGATTTTTGGTCAACGACGCTTGTGTGCTTCTCAGCAAGCCGAACATCTACGGCTCGATCTTTCGCTTCGACGGTCAGGCGACCGTGTTCTGGCCTGGAAGGGGGCCGTGCTACCGTTGCCTGTTCCCCGAACCGCCGCCGCCGGGAACTGTGCCGAGTTGTGCAGAGGGAGGCGTGCTCGGTGTTCTTCCTGGCGTGATCGGAACGATCCAAGCGACCGAGGCGATCAAGATCATCCTTGACAGAGGAGAGACGCTCGTCGGTCGGTTGCTGCTCTACGACGCTCTTCATATGAAGTTCCGCGAGATCAAGATCGACCGCGATGCCGCGTGTCCGGTGTGCGGCGAGAGCCCGGCGGTCACAGAACTGATCGACTACTACGAGTTTTGCGGCGTGCCAGGGCACGGTTCGAACCAGGTGGTGTTCGAAGACGAGATATCAGCGACCGAACTGAAGGCGCTGCGGGAGAGTGGGGGGCGGTTCGTGCTGGTGGACGTTCGTGAGCCGCACGAGTACGAGATCAACCGGATTGAGGGCTCGGTGCTGATCCCCCTGCACGATCTGGCGAGCAGGATGAACGAACTCGACACGGCCGACGAGATCGTCGTGATGTGCCTGATGGGCGGCAGGAGCGCCCAGGCATGCGAGTTCCTGCGTGCCTCTGGGTTCGGGAAAGTCAAGAACCTGAGGGGTGGTATCCGGGCGTGGATCGACGAGGTCGATCCGATCCTGCCTCAATACTAGCGCGAGATCGAGTTGAAGGCAAAGAAACCCGTAACGTATCTGGGGTAGCATCGCTCTTTCATTTGTGGGTGCCTTATGAACGACCGTACGCTAGATCAGAATGTCGCTGAATTCAAGAAGACCGTAACTGAGGACTGGGCGGGCGACGATACCGCTGCTGCCTGGCAGAAGCACTACCTTGCGATGCGAGATCAAATGGCTGGTGTCACGCAAGTTCTGGTGGAAGACGCAAAGATCGAGCCAGGAATGAGCGTGCTAGATCTCGCTTCCGGCAACGGCCAGCCATCGATCCCAATTGCGAAGGCAGTGGGGGCACATGGGAAAGTGTGTGCGACCGACTTCAACCCGGGAATGCTTGCGGCGCTCAAGTCGAACGCGGCCGACGAGGGTGTGACGAACATCGAGACGCACGTGTGCGACGCGCACGATCTTCCTTTCGCCGACGCAAGTTTCGATAGGGTGACCTCGCGTTTTGGGGCCATGTTCTTCTGTGAGACTGCCCACTCGCTTTCCGAGGTTCGGCGGGTACTCAAGCCCGGCGGGCGGTTGACGTTCATGGTCTGGGGCGCGCCGATCCCGGGCAGTTACTTTGCAACGGCGGTCTTGCCGTTCATGAAGCGTTCTGGGCAGAAGCCCGACCCGGATGGGCCAGGACCGATGAGATACGCAGAGCCGAACAAACTCGCAGCGCTCTATCGATCCGCAGGCTTCGTGGACGTGACAGAGTCCAGCCACGTGGTTTCGTCGCCGTACAAAGGAACGCCTGAGAAGATGTTGGCCGACATGGTCGAAATTGCGAGGCCGTTCCGTTCTATGGTCGAGTCCATGCCTGCCGATGTCAGGCGCGCCGCCGAAGAAGAGGCGTACGCCGCGGCTCGCTCCATCCAGTCCGATGGCGCGATCAACTTGACTTCTCCCGTCATCATCGTGTCGGGGAACGCTCCGGCCTAACCGCCGGCAATCGCGCCTACGACGAGAAACTGCTGCTCGCCCTTCGCCACGGCATCGGGGAGCGGCGCACTCGTCGGGCCGTTTGAAAAGTCCTGCCCGCAGGCGAAGAAGCGGATGAACGGGCGGCGTTGCTTCGTGACGTGGTCGCGGATCGTGCCTTTGAGGTTCGGGTACTTGTCCTCAAGTGCGTCGAGGATCGAATCAACCGACACCGTGCCCTCCACCTCCAACGAGATCTCCTCGCCGATCTTGGCAAGGTTGCGAAGATGATACGGCACGACCACTCGGATCACGGCAGCGTCTGAACCTCCACGCTGAGGACCGAGGGGAAGTTTTCGTTGATCGCGTTCCAGTGGTCGCCGCCGTCGGGCGAGCAATAGACAGCGCCACCCGTCGTTCCGAAGTAAATGCCGCAGTCGTCCAGTTCGTCCACGGCCATCGCTTCGCGCAGGACGTTGACGTAGCAGTGCTGTTGGGGAAGGCCCTTCGTCAGCGCCTCCCATTCGTTGCCTCCGGTTTTGGAGCGGTAGACGCGCAACTTGCCATCGGGCGGGATGTGCTCGGAATCGCTCTTGATCGGGACGACGTAGATCGTCTCTGGCTCGTGGGCGTGGACGTCGATCGGAAAGCCGAAGTCGGAGGGCAGGTTGTCACTGACTTCGTACCAGTTGTCCGCACCGTCGTCAGACCGCATGACGTCCCAGTGCTTCTGCATGAACAGACGGTCCGTGTTCGAAGGGTGCAGAGCGATCCGGTGGACGCAGTGACCGACCTCGGCCTCTTCCTCGGGCATAAAGTTCGACTTGAGGCCCTTGTTGGTCGGCTTCCACGTCTTTCCTCCGTCGTCCGTGCGGAACACGCCCGCTGCGGAGATCGCGACCCACATCCTCTTCTCGTTCTTCGGGTCGATGAGGATCGTATGCAGGCACATGCCGCCCGCACCGGGCTGCCAGTTACTGCCGGTCGTGTGCGTACGTAGCCCGCTCAGTTCTTCCCAGGTCTTGCCTCCGTTCGTCGATTTGAAGAGCGCGGCGTCTTCTACTCCGGCGTAGACGGTGTCCGGGTCTGTCAGCGAAGGCTCGAGGTGCCATACGCGCTTGAAGACCCACGGCACGTCACTACCATCGTAAAACTTGTGCGACCCTGCGACGCCGTCGTAGACGAACTTGTTGCTCTCGCCACCGAGCATGCCGAAGACCTTCTCGCGCTCGTCTTCCGTGCTGCCGGGCGTGTCCCAAGTCTTGCCTCCGTCGTCAGAGCGTTGGATGACTTGGCCGAACCACCCACTGGTCTGCGACGCGTAGATGCGGTCGGGGTTGGTCGGACAGCCCTTCAGGTGATACATTTCCCAGCCCAGAAAGTGAGGGCCCTCGATCTTCCAGTCTTGGCGCTTGCCGTCTGCTGTGCAGATGAATGCACCCTTCTTGGTGCCAACGAGGACTCTGACTTTGCTCATATAGACGCTCCGAGGACGAATACGCGCCATTATACAAACACTGCGCCCGGAAGTAGACTGTAAGGCTGATGAAACTTGGGTTAAGGCGAGCGGTGATCTTTTCTGGTCTGGGTGCATCGGGCGGGGCTGTCGCCGCTTTGGTCGGCTACGCGTTCCGCCAGCCGCAACCACTGAGTCTCAACGTAAAGGTAGATGACATTACGCTCTCCGATCAGTTGTGGGCGATCGTGGCGATTTCTCTTTTGGGGGCGTTGGTGTGTGGCAGCATCGCTGTCGTCGTCTCTTTGCGCAAGGGTCTGCCAAGGGCAATGATTGCGGGCGTGATCGCCGCTCCGCTCGGGGCGGTCGGCTGTTGGGGTTCGCGATGGCTGATGGACCAGGTGATCTATGCAACGCTTGGTGGACCAGATCAGTCGTTGACCCTCGCTCAAGTGGCGGTCGGTCAGTTCGTACCGTTCCTTGTCTGGCAACTGTGCGTTGCCCTCGCACTCACAATGCCGATTGTGATCGGCGTCGGCCCGACGAAGTTCTCGTTTGTGCGAGGGCTGATCGGATCAGTGCTTGTGATCGTCTTCGGCGAGGTTCTTGGCAAGATCGTGGGACTGGTGATAGCCTTGTTGCTCTTGGGTTCGCTTGCAACTGGAGTGCGACCTGGAGACACGACCATCTATGCCCAGGTTGCGGACGTAGCCTATCTGTTCGCGATGGGGGCAGGAGCGGGGCTGGCCTTTGCCGTTGCGGACGCGATCTACAAGCCTGCGTGGCTGACCTCACGTCATGGGATGACGGAGGGACGCAAGTGGGCCCTTAACGGACCCCAGGCTCGGATCGGATCGTTCGAAGGCAACGAGGTCTATCTTCCTACCGACGGATCGATTGCGCCCGTTCACGCTCAAATCCATGCCGATGAGGACGCGCACTACGTGGTCGATTTGGGGCCAGGCGTAACTGTCAACGGCCAGTCTGCACAAAGCCAATGGCTGAACGACGGCGACGTTGTCGGCGTTGGATCCGCGCGGTTGCTCTATAGAACAAGGCTGGACGCACCCTCGAGGAAGAAGGAAGCCCCTCGTGCGTTGGCCGCTGGTCACGCGTCGCCCGTTGCACCGGGGGTCGCTTTCGTGCTTGTCGATCCAATGGGACACCGGCACGCACTGAAGGTCGGCGTCAACACCGTGGGTCGTGACGCCTCCTGCGACGTGGCGCTGACCTGGGAGCCGTCCGTCTCGCGACGGCACGCCGAGGTGACGGTTTCACCGACCGGCCTGACGGTCCGTGACCTGGGTTCGACGAACGGCACGTTCATCGGCGGGGGAGCCATCTCGGATGCAGTTGCCATCGACCTCGGCGATGCGATCCTCTTGGGGAAGGTTACAATACGAGTTGACAAGGATTTGAGTTCGCATTGAAGCGTTTGTTGCAGTTCACCGGCCTCGGTGCGTTGGCCGGACTCCTCACGGCACTCATTGATGCGCCGTTCTATCACGCGCGCGGCGATCAGAGTCTGA
>DATLWQ010000178.1:0-1624 GCA_035576225.1 Fimbriimonadaceae bacterium
CAGGCCCACCTGGCCTTGCGCGATTCGCGCGGTTCGTACCACCAGCCCGCCGGCCTGCCATCGACGAACACGCGGGCGCGCTGGCGCCCATGGAAGCGGTCGTAAAGCCGGTAGAGGAGCAGGCCGTCGTTCGGCTGGGGCACCTCGACGCGCCAGTGGGCTCCGTTAAGGTGGCTGAGGTGGCTTGCGACGAGCCGGGTGCCGTCCTGGAAGGCGGAGTCGAGTTCGAAGACGTCGCTGGCGTTTTGGACGCGCCAGTCGCGGGCTTTCAGCGCCTCGGGGTCGTCGACCTGAAACTGGTCGATGAGGATGACCCTCTGCTGGGAAAGGGCGACCTCCATAGGGCTCATAGAGTCCGCCGAGAGGAAGAAAGGAACCGGGAAGGCAGGTTCGGCTTGGAGTGGCTCGTGGCTACCGTCGACTTGGATCGGGGCCCGGGCGGAGACGATCCAACCGCAGCCTTCCACGGATTTGGCGGCGTGGGTGGCCTTGAAACCTGTCGGGCTCGGCCCAGAGAGGACGTCGACCCCGCAGTCGCCGGGACCGGCGAACGCAACCAGGGTTCCATCGAACTTCCCTGCCCCCGTTGAGCCTTCGGCGACCTCGACGGCGCCAGTGGTGCGATAACGGCCCTCGCCCTCGACGTCGCAGACGATCCGGCGGCCGTGGTGGTCCGTATAGAGCCTCTCGTCGCCCGTGAACCTGAACGAGCGGAACTGGGAGGCAGGGCTAAGGTGCATCGGCGGTAACGATCAGGCAGGCGAACGCCGAAAATGAGGGTGTAAGGAAGCGATGATCGGCAACAAGGACATTCTGTCATACGCGTACGTGACCCGGTGCCAACTGGCGCTTGAGGAGTTCAAGTCGTGCCCGCTGTGCGAGGCGATCAACGTGGCCGAGGACGACGAGTGCTTCCTTTGTGGCTGGCACGGCCAGTTCGTGCACGACCCGGACGTGATCGAGCAGGGGCTGTACGAGATCGTCTACCGGTGCCCGGAACTGCTGGCGGTGCTGGTCGAGGAGATCAAGCAGGAGAAGCCGACGTTTTGGCGTCGGATGCAACGTTTCTTCGGTCGTTTCCGCCGCAAGATCGACGTCAGGATCTAGTTCATTACCAGTGGCCTGTCGACGAGGCGCTCTTCCCTAGGATGGATCAGGTGGACGTGCCGGCAGTTGCGGCACGAGAGCACGAGCATGCGATCGATGGTTGTGAACGGGACCGACGCAAAGATGTCGATCGTGTAGATCAGGTGCTCCACTCTGATGTCTGTGTGCCTGCACATTGGACATTCGACGGCGTGATCCACAGGAACAGTATAGCGGCCAATCGCTTCGGTTTGCCGTCTCTTGAATAAGAGATGGACGGATTCAGCGGCCTGTTCACCAGCGGCTCTCTCGCAATCGTCATGAATGTTCTGGCGAAGTTGGGGCTCGGCGCGCTCTTGGGTGGTGCCATCGGATTTGAAAGGGAGCGCAGCGGACGGCCAGCGGGAATCCGCACGCACATGCTGCTGGTGATCGGCGTGGTGCTCTTTAGCGAAGTGAGCAAGTACTTCGGGGGACCCGACCAAGCAAGGATTGCTGCGCAGATCGTGACTGGCGTCGGGTTTTTGGGCGCAGGGAC
>DATLWQ010000179.1:0-4396 GCA_035576225.1 Fimbriimonadaceae bacterium
GGATGTTCGGGTGGATCATTCCCGCGCCGCCCAGTTCGACCCACCGACCGTCGAACAACTTCGGCGTCGAGACCGCATAGTCCACCCCCGGCTCCACGAACGGGAAGAAGTCCGGCCGGAAACGCACCTGCGCCCCCTCGCCGAACATGTCGTTGGCGAACGCGCGCAGCGTGCCCTTCAGGTGCGCCATCGAGATTCCTTCGTCCACCATGAACGCGTCGACCTGGTGGAACGTGTGCCCGTGCGTCCTGTCCACCGCCTCGTTTCGGAAGCAACGTCCCACTGTGAAGAACCGAAACGGCGGCTTGAACTGCTCGTACACCCGACCTTGGATCGCCGTGCACTGCGTCCTGAGCAGCGTCGTGTCGGTCACGAAGAACGTGTCCTGATCGTCCATCGCCGGGTGGTTCGGCGGGTAGTTCAGCGCGTCGAAGTTGTATTTGAACTCCTCCAGTTCCGGCCCCTCGTAATAGGTGAAGCCGAGAGAACCAAGCGTCTTCTTGATCTTGTTGAACGCCTGCTGCAGCACGTGTTCGACCCCGGAGGACGGCGGTCGGGAGGGCATCGTCACATCGATTCGGTCTTTCTCGAACTGCGCGCTCAGTTCCTTAGATCGCAGCGTCGCCGTCTTTTCGTCGACGAGCGCCTGGAGCCGCCCCTTCGCCTCGTTCACCGCCTGCCCGAACTTGGGCCGCTCCTCTTTTGAGAGTGAGCCGATCCCACGCATCAGCCCGGTCAGCGAACCCGACTTGCCGAGGTACGAAATCTCGATCTCGCGCAGTTTTTCGGTCGTCGTGGCCTTCTTGATGGCCGCCTTGGCCTCTTTTTCGAGTTTGGCGATCTCCTGCATCCGAACGTAGTTTGGAGCCTAGGCCCGGTTCAAATCAACCCGAGGGCCGTCTGGCCCGCCATGTGAAATTTGCGGGGAAGTGCGGAACAACACCCCTTGGGTGGATGGATATGCCAGACGCTAAGCCGCAGGATATGATCGAGCCGACCGGAAAGAAGGGCAAGAAAGGCAAGAACGCCAAGGGCAAGAAGGGCAAGAAGGGCGTAATCCCTGTCTTGTTCGTCCTCTTGGCGGTCCTTGCCGGAGGAGGCTACTTCGGGCTCAAGATGACGAAGGGCACCGCCAAGGTCGAAAAGCAGGCCATCAAACTCGGCGACTCGCAGCACATCATCAACCTGGGCGAGTTCCTCGTCAACACCGCAGGCGGCAAGACCTACCTCAAGGCGACGGTCTTCCTGCACCTGGCAAAAGGTGCCGAACTCGTAGGCGGCGGAGGGCACGAAGGCGCCCCTAGCCCCGCCACGCTCGCACCTTACACCGACGCCGTCCGCGCAGCACTTGCCAATCAGACCGACGCAGACCTCTCCAACTCGGCGGGCGTCAAGGCGCTCAAGGTCAAGATCGCCAAGGCCGTCAACGACGTCTATCACGAACTGCACAAGGACGAAGAGCCGAACGACCACAGGCCCATGCCCGTCGGCGGCGACGCCAGTTGGGACTCGCAAGAGGGCCCCGTCCTCATCGTCTACCTCACGCAGTACGTCTGGGAGTAGCGGATACGCCAAGTCTCCGAATGTAGCCGCAGGCTTTAGCCTGCGCTCTTTCGACTCTCGCCACTCGAAAGAGAAGCAAGCGACGTCCACACCATGACGAGCAGCGCGCCCGCGTGCATCGCGATGAACGGCAGCACAGGGAACGCGAACCGCGGGTTGCCGAAGAACGCCGCACTCACAAGTGCCACATAGCCGACCAGCGCAAGACCAAGCGCGGGCACGTACAGCGTTCCAGCAAGCCGACGACGCGAGTAGTGCAGCACCGGCACCGACACCACGAAGAGCAACAGCAGCGCTCCGTGATAGATCGATGCGTACGAGCGCGAGGCGAGGAACAGCGGCTTGTCCTCCTCCGCGCCGGGCGTTGTCAACTGGCCCGCGACCTTCATGAACGCCCAGTACGGACCATCGGTGCTACGACCGAACGTGTTCCACACCTTCGTCGGCCAAAGTTGCACTGTCCGCCACGGGTGCCCGGTCATGTAGTCGACGGCAGCCTTCGTCGTCTTGCCGTTGCGCGCGACCTCACCAAGCCCGCGCACGTCCACCCCGAGACTGGTCGGATCCATGTAGCCGCCTGTGGCCGTCGGGCTGTTGCCGATGAGTAGGTTGTCGCCCATGTTCGTGCTCACGACGACCGGTGCCTTGAACACCGCGACGTTGCGGACTGCCCACGGCACCAGCGCGAGCACAAGCATCGTGTAGGCGGTCCACATCGCGCGCGGCAAGCGGATCTGTACCGTCGTGTCGCCGTCCCTGTTCGCCGTGTACCAAAGCACGATCGCAGGAAGAAGCACCGCCTGTGGCCGCACAAGCGTCGCCAAGGCGAACACGAAACCGCCCCAGGTCGTCTTGCCCTTTTCGCCCGCGCCCGTGAACAGTAGCCACGTCCCCCACAACGTCAGAAAAGTATAAAGCGGTTCGCTTGCCAAAATCCCGCTGTACGCGATCCAATTAAGGTGGAACGTCAGGATCAGCGACGATACGACCGCAACGGCGTTCGACCGGAACATCCTGTGTGCAAGCCGGAACGACAGACCGATCGAACCCAAGACCAACAAGAGGTTGAGCAGTTTCGCGAACGTGATCGTCGGTTTGATGAATCGGAAGAACAGCGCAAGGAACCCCGAGTACCCGACCGGCCAGTACGCCGTCGCGTGACCGTCGACGCTGTAGCCGCGTCCCGACGCGATGTCGACGGCACGCTGGTAGTACCACGAAAAGTCCGTCACCGGCATCGTGTTGACCTTCAGCATCCACACGGCCCGCACGACGAACGCGATCAGGATGACGGCCCAGAACGCCTTGCGCGACCACGGCCCGGCCTCGACCTCTGCCGAGGGGCGCGTGCCTTTCACTTTCTTCTGCGTCACCGTGCCCATTATCGCGCCCTGTAGTAACGGGACGCACCACCGCCTGGCGTAGACTCTCCTCAATGTCGACGGGAAGGCTGGTCGTGGCGGTCACGGGAGCGAGCGGGGCGATCTACGCCCAGCGCTTCCTCATCCACGCAGCACGCCACTATCAGGAGGTCTATCTGATTCTGAGCGCGCAGGCCGTCGACGTCGCACGCACAGAACTCGGCGTCAAGATCGACCGCGACTCCTTCACAACGAACGCGTGGCTGGGGGAAGATTTCAAGAACATCGTGCTGTGCAACGACAAGGACTACTTCACTCCGCCCGCAAGCGGCTCCTTCCGCCACGACGGCATGGTCGTCGTCCCGTGCTCGATGGGCACGGCGGGGCGCATCGCCAACGGGATCAGCGACAGCCTCGTCGCGCGTGCAGCCGACGTGTGCCTCAAGGAGCGAAGAAGGCTCATTCTCGTGCCGAGGGAGATGCCCTGGAACCTCGTCATGCTGCGCAACATGGTCGCCCTCGCCGAGGCCGGCGCCACGATCATCCCGGCTTCGCCGGCCTGGTACCACAGGCCGAAGTCGCTCGAGGAACTCGCCGACTCCGTCGTCGCCAGGATCCTGCAGAACCTAGGGATCGAGCAGGACATCTTCCGAGAATGGACGAAGGAGTGAAAGGCAAGATCATCGTTGCTGGCGGCACGGGCAGCCTCGGAAGGCTCCTCACCGCCGCCTTCAAGGGGGCCGGATACCACGTCCTCGTCCTCAGCAGGTCTGCGGGCGCGGGCCGCGTCGTCTGGGACGGCAAGACCGTCGGAGACTGGGCGACCGAACTCGAGGGCGCGATAGCCGTCGTCAACCTCAGCGGCCAGTCCGTGGTCAAGAGGTGGACGCCCGCCAGTACCAAGGCGATGCGCGACGCGCGGGTCTTGTCGACCATTGCGATCGCGGATGCGATCAAGGCTTGCAAGACGCCGCCAAGGGTCTGGATCAACGCGAGCGCAGCGGGCTACTACGGCGACACGGGTGACAGGGAAGTGACCGAGGCGTCCAAGCCGGGCAACGGCTTCCTCGCGGAACTCTGCGTCGAATGGGAGCGCGCGTGCCTCCAGGCTTACACCCCCGAAACGAGGAAGGTCTGCCTTCGGATCGGCGTCGTGCTCGGGCCGGGCGCGGAGTTCATCAAGAAGGTCGGCATCCTCGTCCGGATCGGTCTGGGCTCGGCGCTCGGCAACGGGCGCCAGTACGTCAGTTGGATCCATGGCCACGACCTCGCCCAGATGGCGCTGTGGTGCCTCCAGGAGCCCGTCAGCGGCCCGCTGAACGCCGTCGCGCCACAGCCCGTGACCAACGCCTGTCTGATGGCCGAGATGCGCGCTGCGCTCTCTCGCCCGCCCGTACCGCCCGTCCCCGCGCCGCTCGTCAGGCTCGCAGTCGGGCTGGCAGGCATGGAGCCGACCCTCCTTCTCACAGGCC
>DATLWQ010000180.1:0-12341 GCA_035576225.1 Fimbriimonadaceae bacterium
CAGAGCGCCTAGTCGGTAGCGGGTGTCAGAAGGAACTTCTCGACTCGCCACTCCGAGAGCGCAGTCGAACGTCTCGCTGCGACGAAGTCGAGGCGCGCGTCCCCCTTAGAAAACTCCACGGTTCCAGCAAAACTCGCGTACTGCCAACTCTGGTCCGCGCGCGATCCGACCCAAGACCGAGTCGGATGCAGGTCGTGCAGCGCCTTGTAGTCTCCATACCGATCGAGCCATGACGAGAACGTCTCCTTCGTCAACGAGCCCTTGAGTGTCAGCGTTCCGAGGAAGTAAAGGTTCTTGAAGTCGCTTTCTCCAAGTACCTCTTGCGTCGTCTCGGCGACGAACGGCTGCGCCGACGCACGGATCGTCGCGTGTGCGCGGAAGTAGACGAACAGCAGCCCGGCCATCGGAAAACCGAAGAAGAACACCATGGCCAGGACGACCGCGAGCCTGCGACGCAACACGGCCCTATTATGCTGTCATCGCGCAATCCAGACGTGCCACACGACGGACTGGAAGAGCCATAGGCCCACGGCTAGCGCCCCTTTTACCAGCCAGGCCCGCCAGCCCTTGAGAGAGCCCGATGCAGACTTGAGGATCAGGTAACTCCCGAACACCTGCGCGCCGACGACGCCGACGTTGTTGATCGGCTGGAACGGGAGGTCTGAGAGCACATAGATGGAGTGCGTCGAAACGTGCACTGCGTACACAAGTTCGACCCAGCAAAGGACCATGCCGACGGCGGCGAGCACGATCATCGCAACTTCGGCGAACTTTGTAAAGCGCGTCATGAGCCACACTGCGGCGAACGCAAAGATCGCACCGTCGATGACGTTACCCACCAGGTGCATCTGTGGCACCCAAGGCGTGTCGAAGTAGTACGACAGTGCCGACTGCACCATCTGGCGCATCCTGTTGGTCTGGATGTTCGCAGCGAAGAGCAGGGTGCAGGCGCTGGCGACCAGCCAGTCAGCAAGTCCTGGACCGTCGTATGCGTGGCGGATGCGGAGCGCCATCGCTAGTCGCTCGGCATGGCCTCCGGCCTCTCGACGCCCTCGATCTCGACGTACTCGCCGCGGTGCGGCGCTGCGTGCGTCGCATGGATGACCTGTAGCACGTGTCGCGCGAGGGCGCCGCTGGCGCGGGGCTCCCTGCCTTCCTCCGCGGCTTGCACCAAGTCTCGCACGCCGAGCCCCCTCGAGTTCTGAGCATATGGTCGCGCGAGCGGGACCTCCTTCCAGTCGTCGTCACCCGCTGAGCGCAGGCGCACCTTGCCGTCGAACCCGTTCGGATCGGGAACCCCAAGCGTGCCTTTTGAGCCGTAGACCTCGATATGCGGCAGGGTGTGGTGCTTGACGTCGAAACTCGTTGTGAGTTGACCGACTGCTCCACCGGCGAACTCCATGACGGTGACCAAGTGCGTCGGCACTTTGACATCGATCTGCTCGCCGCGCTTTGGCTCACTGCCGATCGTGCGCGTCTCAAACGACTTCTTCTTTGCGCCGCACACGCGCGCCACTGGGCCGAGCAGCGCGACAAGTGCGGTCAGGTAGTACGGCCCCATGTCGAACAATGGCCCGCCGCCGAAGTCGTAATAGAACGCTGGGTCTGGGTGCCACCCTTCGTGCCCGGGGCACATCATGAATGCGTTGAAGGCAAGCGGTTCACCGATCGCGCCGTGGTCGATCAGTTCACGGCAGGTCTGGATGCCTGCGCCGAGGAACGTGTCAGGCGCGCAACCGACCAACAGCCCTCTGTCTGAGGAAGTGGCGAGCAGTTCGTCCGCCTCACGGACGTCGATGGTCAGCGGCTTTTCGTTGTAGACGTGCCTGCCCGCCTCCAGCGCGGCCTTCGCGACTGAGAAGTGGGAGGGCGGTGTAGTCAGATTGAGCACAACCTCGACGTCCGGATCGTCCAAGAGTCCCTTAAGGTCGGTCGCCTTTTTGACGCCGAACTCTTCTGCTCGTGCCTTCGCGCGTTCTGGCTTGATGTCGGCGACTGCGACCACTGCGGTCTCATCGAAACTGGACAGGTTTTGCAGATAGATCGGTGCGATGTTGCCGCACCCTACGACGCCGACGCCGACTTTGCGCATCGGCTCATTCTGACGCATGCGGGTGCGGTTCGGCCCCTTCGACTTATGCGGGCCCATCATAATGTGGGGACTTTGCCGTCGCTCTACGAAGTCCTGGGTGTCGACCCCAGAGCGCCCCTTGAAGACGTGCGCTCCGCCTATCGGACTCTGGCGCGCGAATACCACCCGGACGTCAATCCCGATCCGCGGGCGCACGAGCACATGGCCAAGATCAATGAGGCTTTCGAGGTCCTCGGCGACCCTGTGCGGCGGATGGAGTACGACACCAGCATCGGCAACAGCGTGTTCCTCGATCCCTCGGCCGACAGCACGGTGCGACGCCCGACCGCGGTCACGGCGACGCTGCTCTACCGCCACCGCGACCACAGATCGCCGGTGTACGGCGTCGGCTTTTCACCGAGGATGGGACGGCTCTTCTCGTGTTCGTTTGAGAACGAACTGATCGCGTGGAGCGAGGATCTGGAGCGAAGCGAGCACCAGTTGCGCCTCGACGGCGGAGCCGTGAGCGGGCTTACCGTGGTGGATGAAGGGAGGCTCGTCGCCGTAGGGAGCACGGAGCAGTCGGTCACGTGCTGGAACGTTCGTGGAAGAGAGGTGTCGATGTGGAGGCAGTCGCCGAGGGCGTGGGTCACGACCCTCGTCGCGTCGCCGGACGGTGCAAGCGTAGCGCTCGGGTCGGTCGACAACAAAGTGCGCGTGGTCTCCGCCGACCGCGGCCGCGACGTCTTCATCGGGCGGTCGCACACTGATTCCGTGACCGCTCTGGCTTGGTCGCGCGATTCTAGGACGCTGGCGACGGGTTCTGCGGATGCGAGCGTCAAACGATGGGACGCGCGTAGCGGCACAGAGCGCCAGACGCTACAGCCTGTCCGATCGACCGTCACCTCGATCGCGTTCAGCCCGGACGGCCGCTGGATCGCAGTCGCGGCCGTCGACCTCAGCATCCGGGTTTTTGATGTGCGTTCGGGGGCGCTCAAGCAGAAGTTCTTCGGCCATAGCAAACCGGTCGAGGCGCTCGCGTTCCATCCGCACAACTCGCTGCTCGCGAGCGGCAGCCGTGACGGCACGGTGGGACTGTGGAGCATCAAGTCAGGCATCGGCCATGGTCAGATCATGGCCTCGCACCAGTCGGTGGCCTGTCTGGCGTTCAATCCTAAGGGCGACAGGCTGGCGGCCGGCGGACTGGACAAGGTCTTGAGGATCTGGGCGCTTTCAGTGCCCGACTAGTTCGGATTGATCCACTCGGTGAGCATCGAGGGCGTGGCGCGGAACGGCCCCGTCGTGCGCGAGTCCACGATCTGTCGCTGGAGCAGCGGGACGATCTCTGAGAGCCTCTCGATAGTGTCGGTCGTCTCCAGAAGGCGCTGCTTTTCGATGTTCTCAAGTTTCAGCAGGTTTGCGACGATGAAACTCAGTGCCGTCGGGTCGGGTGGAAGTTCGACCTGCTGGATGTTGACGTCGTAGTGGCGGAACTCGACCCGGATGTACTCCTCGACGCACTCGCGTAGTCGATATGTGAGCGCATCGACTCGCGGAGTGTCCTCGACCTCCAGTTCGACGATCTGCTCGACCAGGCCGGTCAAGAACGGCTTTGACCCATAGTCCAGTCTGCGCACGCGGAACCGCCTCTGGCCCCTCACCCTGACCTCGATCTCTCCTTCGCCCAGGGTCTCTGTCCGATCGATCCTGACCTCCGTACCGACCAGATATGGGTCATCGCCCTCGGACTCCTTGCGAAGGACGATGCCGAAACCCTTGTCGTGCTGGACGCAGTACCGAACGAGGTCGACGTACTTCGGTTCCAAAACACGCATCTGTAATTGCGCGTATGGAAAGACGACGGTATCCAGCGGAAAGAGGGCTAACTCCTCCAGAGGGGTTGCCATTTCATGGATTATAGCGGCTGTAGCAGGGCTACCGGTTTTGTGCCCAAATCCCGGTCGGAGCCGACTGGCGGAAAGGTATCCTTTAGCCCTTGTTTGTGCGGCTGTTGCCGCCCGATGATGGATCGATACATGAGTGCGAAGGCGAACAGCGGCGAACTCCTCCGGAAAGAGATTGAAAAGCTCCAGGCTGAGATGGAGCGCCTCAAGAGGGAGAACGAAGATCTCAGGCGCAGTTCCGCGCACGGTGCGGTCGCTGAGGCCCCCGGGCTGGACTCGGGCGTCGAGGTTGCGCCGATCCAGGAAGGGGACGTCACGCTGCGCAGGCTCGTCCAGCGTATAGCGATGATCCTCCAGGCGGAGAAGATCGTCATCATGTTCTACGACCGGGAGGAGGGCGACCTCGTGGGCATACCGCCCGCCTACGGCGTGGACGAGGAGAGGCTCGCACACTTCAAGGTTCGTGCGACGCAGGGCATTTCTGGCCTCGTCTTCCGCGACGGCGAGCCGCAGATCTTCCACAACGCGCCTAGCGATCCGCGCACCAAGAAGGACCTTGTCTCGCTCCTGCACGTGGAGAACGGGATCACGGTGCCGCTGATCATCGAGAAGCGCGACGAGGAGAACCGCGTCGTCGAGCGCACAAAGATCGGTGTGCTCCACGCGTTCAACAAGCGCCACGGCGAGGACTTCAACGACGAGGACGTCCGGTTGCTCGAGCGCATGGCGCGCAACGTCGGCTCGATCATCGCCAACCTGCAACTTTACAAAGAGGTCGTCGAAGAGCGCGAGGAACTCCTGCAGACGTTCGAGTCCCTCACCTCGGGCCTCGTGCTGGTCTCGCCGGAAAAGCGCATCAGCCAGATCAACGCCAGCGCGCGCAACATCTTCAGCCTCGGCCAAGACGCAATCGGCAAGAACTACACCGACATCATCAGAGAGGAGAGCCTGCTCAAGTTTTTCGACCAAGGGTTGGAGAGCGAGGAGCCCGCGCCGCTCGAGTACACCATAAGTTTTGGCGGCGTCGAGCGCGTGCTCTCGGTGCAGGGCGCGCGGGTCATGAACGAGGAGGGCCGAAACCTAGGCTTCGTCGTGATCCTCAACGACGTGACTGACCAAAAGAACCTCGACCGCATGAAGTCGAGCTTCGTCGCGATGGCCTCGCACGAACTTCGCACTCCACTCACGGCCATCAAGGGCTTCGTCAGCACGCTGCTGATGGACGACACGTTCGAACTTGAGGACAGGCGCGAGTTCTATCAGATCATCGACCACGAGTGCGACCGCCTGACGCGGCTGATCAACGACTTGCTCAACACCGCGCGAATCGAGGCCAACGAGAGCCTCAAGCCGAACTACACGAGCGTCGCTCTCAAGGAACTGCTCGAAAAGTCCGTCGTGATCCAGAAGCAGGCGTCTCCGCGGCACAACGTCTATGCGAAGATCGAAGAGGACTTGCCGAACATCATCGGCGATGAGGACAAGATCGACCAGATTCTGACCAACCTCCTCAACAACGCCATCAAGTATTCGCCGGCTGGCGGGGACGTCGTCCTGCACGCGAAGAAGGACGGCGACTATGTCCTCATCGGGATCGAGGACCAAGGGATCGGCATCCCGAAGGACCACCTGTCCAAGGTGTTCGACAAGTTCCACCGCGTACACAACGAGGACAACCGCAAGATCTACGGCACCGGGCTCGGCCTGTTCCTAGTCAAGCACCTCGTCGATCAAGTGCACTTGGGCGAGATCTGGGCAGAGTCCGACATGGGCAAGGGCTCGACGTTCTGGTTCAAACTGCCGATCCACCTCGACATCGAGAAGGCCAAGGAGTTGAACGCATAGGCGTCCTCCAGGCGCTCGTCTTCGACTTTGACGGGCTGATCGTAGACACAGAGACCCCCGAGTACGAATCGTGGTGCGAAGAGTTCCGCGAGCATGGCGTCGAACTGCACATCGACGAGTGGATCAAGTGCGTCGGCGCGGGGCCTGACCAATGGGACGTCGTGGAGCACCTGCAGTCGCTCGTCGGCCCTCTCGACGCCGAGACGGTCCATAGCCGGAGAAGGGAGCGCTTCTTGCGGCTCTCGGAGAGCATGTGCGTCCTGCCGGGAGTGGAGGCGCTCTTGGAGCAGGCCGGACAGCGAGGCGTGCACTGCGCGATCGCGTCCAGTTCCAAGATCAAGTGGGTCGAGGGGTATCTCTCGCGCTTCGGTCTGGCGGACCGCTTTGCCACGGTCGTGACGCGCGACCAGGTCTCGCAGCCCAAGCCTGCGCCCGATCTCTACGAAGAGGCGTGCCGGAGGCTCGGCGCGGCGCCTGCGGCGTCGGTAGCACTGGAAGACTCGGCCAACGGCGTGAGGGCTGCTCGCGCGGCAGGGCTCGTTTGCGTCGCAGTACCCAACGCGATCACCAAACGCTTCGACCTCTCACACGCGAACCACGTCGCTTCCTCGCTCGCCGAAGTCGACCTGGAAAGCCTTGTGTCGCTATTGGAACGCTGAGAACTAGCCGAGTTTCGCCAGTTCGGACTTCAGCACGTTGATCGAGTCGATGTTCTCCGGGTCGACATCGTTGAGCGCTGCGAGATAGATCGAGACGAAGTCGCCGATGAAGGTCAGCGTCAGAAGCCGCGCGAGCAGCGAAGTCCCGCGCGCAGTTACGTCGGTGAACTGCACTTGGTCCGAGACGAGCCGTGCCGACACTTCGGCGCGCTTCTTCATCCGCGCGCTCTCGGAGCCGTCCAGTAGGAACACGCCTGAAAAGCGCGATACGCCCTGCCCGCCCGCCTTGACCCATCCGAGGATCTCGTTGTGGCAGAGTTCGGGGTAGCCACCTACCAGCGCGAGGTTTTTGGCGTTCTCGTTGATCTGTCCCTTCCACCGGTTGGCGACGATCGCCTGCCAGGAGCCGAGCCCGTAAACGACCCCGAACGCCCCGTGCAAAGAGGCGGCGATCTGCTTGGCAGGGTTGTCGTCAAAGGGCCTTTGCGCGCCGTAGAGCGAGACGCACTCGTCGAGCAGACTGATGGCCGTCTCGTAGTCCTGCTCAGGAAGAAGGCCGAGCCGCTCGCAGGCGACGACGACCGGCAGAAAAAGGTAACCGAGCGCTGTCCTCGGCGGCTGGCCGCCCGGCACAGTGATCAGTCCGGCCGTTTTCTCAAGGGCCAGTTTGCCGCCGCTCGTCACGGCGACCACCGTGGCTCCCTTCGACTTTGCGTCTGCCGTGGCCGCAAGCGTCTCCTCAGTGTTGCCGGAGTAACTGACGGCAAAGACTAGCGAGCCAGGGCCACAGTACGAGGGCATCGAATAGTCGCGGTTGACCAGGAACGGCACACTGCCCGCTTCCTCGAAAAGCGCCCTGGTGAGGTCGCCGCCGGCCGCCGAGCCGCCGAGCCCGGTCAGCGCGACGAGGCCTGGCGTGGTCGCCAGGGAAGGAAGGTCGCCGACCTGGGCGAGCGAGACGGCCTGCCTGCACTGGGCAGGGAAGGCCTCGGTAAGCCGGAGCATGCCGGCAGGGTCGTTTCGCTCGACAAACGACCGATCGTCGAGCGGGTGCATCCCCTACTCGTCCGCAAACGGGTCGTACTCGTCGTCGGCGGGAGCCACGGAGACTGGCTCGGGCTGTCCGCCGCGGTCGCTGCCAGCGTCGTCGCGCGGCCTGTCGAGGCCCTGTACGGTGTCAGCGACGATCTCAACGACGTTGCGCTCCTGGCCGTCCTGCGTCGTGTATTTGCGCTGCTGGAGGCGGCCGTCGACGGCTATCAGCCGGCCCTTGGTCAGGTACTTCGCCACGAAATCGGCGGTCGAACCCCAGGCTGATATGTTGAAAAAGTTGGTGTTGTCCCGGTTGAACCGGTCGTCCACGGCCAGGCCAAAGTTGACGACCTGCTTGCCGGTGGTCGTGTTCCTCAGTTCGGGGTCGCGCGTCAGGCGGCCCACCAATACGACTCTGTTGATGCTCACTGCTATGCCTCTTTCAGGTAGATCCGGTGCCGGATCACGTCGTCGCTGATGCGCATCAGGCGGCTCAGTTCCTTGGGAACCTGCGTGTCGCACTTGAAGTCCATCAGGACGTAGTTGCCGTCAGTATGGCCCGCGATCTCGTACGCGAGTTTGCGCTTTTCCCACTTTCCTGCCGAATCGACCGTGCCGCCGTTCTTCTCGACGACCTCCTTGAACCTGTCCGAAATGGACTTGACTTCGGAGTCGGTCTTGTCCGGGGCGACGATATAGATTGCTTCGTACTGTCGTTCGTTCATGGCTCCCTCTGGACTATCTGGCACCGGAGACCGGGGCAGAGAGCGTTGAGCAGGGCTCAGGATACCAGGACCACCTGGCCCCAAAAGGACGAAAACGGGGGAACCTTGGTCGGCCAGAACCGGTATGTGACTTTGAGCCTAACGCATAGGAGCAGGTTCTTATGAAGACATCGCACAAGATTTGGATCGGCACGGGCGCGCTCGCCCTCGCCGTCATCGGTACCGGGGCGACCCTCGCCGCACAGAGCCGCGGCGACGTCCACTCGCTCCTCAAGGGCGTCGGGGCGGACTCGCCCACGGAGACCTACGGGTCAGAGAACATCTGCCAGGACTCGACGGACTGGCAGCTCGCATTTGCGGCCCAGGACGCGGCCAAGGATGCTGCCGACAAGGACGACACGAACTTCGCGTGGGTCCAGGACGACGTTCAGTCGATCTTGGACGCGGTCATGCAGACCCTCCAGGAGGAGGGCGTGTTCTCGGACAAAAAGATGACCGACGAGCAGAAGGCCGAACTCAAAGCCAAGCTCAAAGCGCGTCTCGGAAAACTGCACACCGGCATGATGTACAGGTTCGGCTCAAAGACCTTCAAGGGCTTCGATCCTGACACGTTCAAAGGGTTCGGCAACGGGAAGGATTTCACCTGGCACAACGACACCCAGATGACCGAGGAGCAGCGTAAGGCGTTCGAGGAGTCGATGAAGGCGCTGAAGGAGAGCCTGAAGAACCTCCCGCACGGCCACGACTTCGCCGTTCCGCCCATGGGCAACTACAAGATGTCCGACGAGCAGCGCAAGGCGTTCGAGGAAGAGATGAAGGCGTACTCAGAGTCGATGAAGGCTCTCCGCGAGAGCCTCAAGGATCTCCCGAACGGCCACGACTTCGCCGTCCCGCCGAAGGGCGACTACAAAATGACGGACGAGCAGCGCAAGGCGTTCGAAGAGTCGATGAAGGCTCTGAAGGAAAGCCTAAAGAACCTCCCGAGCGGAAACGACTTCGCCGTCCCCAAGATGGGCGACTACAAGATGTCCGACGAGCAGCGAAAGGCGCTCGAGGAGTCGATGAAGGAGTACTCGAAGTCGATGAAGGATCTGCAGGAGAAAATGAAGACCTTCAACAAGAAGGAGTTCGACGAGCAGATGAAGGGTCTCCACCTCAAACTGGAGAACATCGGCAAGTTCATGAAGAGCCTGACCCCTGAACAGAAGAAGCTGGCTGACAAGCAGGGCTATCTAAAGCCTAGCGACCTGACCAAGGAGCAACGCGATCTTCTCGGAATCGGCAATGACGAAGAGTTCAAGGGCTCGATCAAGTTTGTCGTAGACGACAAAGTCTTCACGATTCGCTCAGGCGACAAGTCCGACGGCTCAAGCACTACGCGAAGCGGCGTTATTACAGCCTGACCATAAGCAAGCACACGGGGCGCGCGGCAGCGCGCCCCTACTTCTATTAAGATCGCCCTATTCCAGCAGCGTCCCGTTGACCGACAGACGGAACTCGTAGCCGAAGAGGGAGGCTGCGCGACGGCACATCACCATGCGGCTGAGAAAGATCTCGAAGTACTCCATCACGCTGGCGAACTCGGTGTCGATCTCCAGAGTCAGTGTGATGGTCTTGGACTTGTTGTCCATCTCGACGCGGCTCTTCTGTACCGCGTAGTTGACGCGGTCGTGGATGTCGAACGTCTCCAGTACAGGGTTCTGCACGCGCGAGTAGTGGACGTCGCTCTTGTCGGCGATAATGAGCGCCGCTGACATGTAACTGACTGGCGTGCCCGCGAGTTCCTCATGGTTTCCGATCGCTCCTAGGATAGGTGCTATCTCCTCGGTCGGCATTCCCATCTCGGTGAGGAGGTCGTAGGAGATGTTTGCGCCCGAGATCGGGTGATCGATCCGGTTGATGACGTTGCCGATGTCGTGCAGGTAGCCGGCGATCATGCCCAGTTCGATCTCGCGCTGCGGCATGTCCAGGTTTTCCATGATGTAGCGCGTGATGCTGCTGACGATGCCGACGTGCCTGTGGCCGTGCTCGGTGTATCCCATCGCGAGCATGACTTCGTTCGCACCGTTGATCAGAGCGACGACCTTGGGGTTGGTCTTGACGTCCTTGATCAGAACCGACGGTGTTGCGCTCTTGTTCATCTGCTCACAAGTATAGGTCAGGGTTGGACGTAGGGAGCCACTTTGCCCTTGTCGACCAGGTCTAGCCAATAGGTGAGGCCGTACGGCCCGTCATACGCCTGGATGCGCGGGAGGGCGTAGCGGTTGCGCTTAGGGTCGTTCGGTGAGGGGGCGGGCCCGGCTCCGACCATTAGTGCGGCCTCGTGCGTGTATGTCTTGCCTTTGTATTCAAAAGACTTGAGCAAATCGCGGTTCTTCGGGCGGACTCCGAACGGCAGGCACAGGATGCGAGGGTTCTTCACCCCGAGGTTGCGCAGGTAGTCCTGCATCCCGGCAAGTTCCTTCTCGACACCTTCGTCCGTGAGTTTGGAGAGGTTCGGATGCGTCATCGTGTGCGAGTCCACTTCGCATCCCCAAGCGAGCAGTTGAGCGACCTTTTTCTTGCCGTCCCTGTCGAACGGGCCGTTGGCGTTGACGAAGAACGAGCCCTTGACGGGGAAGTCGGGGTGAGCCTTGGCGAACTGCTGCCAGATCCCGACGGCGCAGTCTGGGTCGATCGAGCCGTCCGGCAGGTAGCGGAACTGGTTCTCAGGCGAGTCGTCCCATGTCATCGCGACGGGCGAGGCGCCGGGAGCGAGATCCATCTTGTTGTCGATGTACTCGCCGACGGTGACCGGTCTGAACCCCATATCGTAGAGCCGCTGCAGGTCCTTCTTGAAGTTGTCGACCGAGCGCACGAAACTCCCCTCATTGGGCAGTATGCGATGGTACATCGCGATGAAGACGACGCCGTCCGTATTGGCTGGCCTGTCGCTGACTCGCTCCTTCTTCTTGGGCACCTCGGGGATCGTCTTGGGAGGTGCCGAGACCTTCTCGGCCGACAGAGGGCGCTGGGGCGTAGAACACCCGACTGCGAGGGCCAACAGGACGGCAATGACGGGTGCGCGCATGGAAGTGCCTGACGCTATGAGTATTCCATGTGCCCCGGCGGTCGCGGACTAGAAACTGGGCGGATAGTATCGGAACACGAGGAGCGAGTCCTTGTCGCTCTTGCGTCCGTCGAGTTTCAGATAAGCGCCGTTCGCCCCGATCTGCCAGCCCCAGTCGGGCGTCGCGCCGATCGGCACGAAGACAGACTCGCTGTTGTACTTGACGCTCAGTCGGAACTGCTCCAGCGCGGGGGTCTGGCCCAGGTCGCGGACCCGGTACGCGATGAGCCTCTCTTCCCGGTCGACCCCGCTCTTGCCGACCGGTACAGTGAACTTGAGCCGCAGAGAGTGGGTCGCGTTCTTCTTCATCGCCAGTTTGTATCTAAGCGTGTAGTGCCCCGCGTCGGTGCTCTCAGGTGTGCGCACGACGATTTGCGGATCAGGCAACGGTTGGTCGCTCCACTTGCCCTCGACCTTAATGGCAGAGCCGAAGCCCGAACGGTACGAGCCGAAGTCTACGTCCAGATTCACTTCGCCCTCAGTGGCCGACGTGTTCTTATAGAGCGTGAGGCTCTCGAACGTGACCGTATCCTTGGTCAGCGTGGCCGTGGCGGCGTGGATCGTAACGACCGGAGTGACGCCGGAGCCTTCGGCGGGCGTAAGGACCGGCATGGCCGGATAGACCGCCTCTGCGTCCTGTGGGAGTCCGGCAGGAGCCTGCTGCTGGAGCGTTGCGAGTGTGAGTGCGAGCGCGATCATCGTCTTCCTCAACGTTATTGTGCGCGATCAGTTACGCGTCTGCGCCAATACGCCCATCATCTCGATGGCCGCCTGCGCGGCCTCCCGCCCCTTGTTTCCCATCTTCATGCCGGCCCTTTCGATGGCCTGCTCTTGGTTCTCCGGCGTTAGGATGCCCCATGCGATCGGCGTGCGTTTTTCGACCTGCATCCACATCAGCGCGCTGCTCACGTCGCTCGCCAGCATTTCTGCGTGGGCCGTCGCGCCTTGGAGGATCGTCCCCAGCGCGATCACAGCGTCCACCCCCTCCTCCTCGAT
>DATLWQ010000181.1:0-3619 GCA_035576225.1 Fimbriimonadaceae bacterium
CGCCGCGTCCGTCTTTGCGACCACCATCAGCCCCGTCGTCTCCTTGTCGAGCCTGTGTACGATCCCCGGACGCCACTCCCCAGCCTCGCTACTCAGTGCGTGGCTGCGTGCGAGCAGAGCGTTCACCAGCGTCGTCGGCCCCAGCCCGTGTCCCGGATGCGCGGCCATCCCGCGCGGCTTGTTCACGACCAGAAGGTGCTCGTCCTCGTACCGCACGTCGAGCGGTATGTCGGCCGGTGTTAGGTCGTGCGGCGCGGGCATTGGAATCTCACCGACGGTCACATCCTGGCCCGGACGCAGTTCGAAACTCGGCTTTGTGACGACAGCGCCCTCCACGCTGACGAGACCCTCTTTGATCGCCCGCGTGACCGCCGTCCGGCTGTGCTCAGGCATCTTCCTGGCGACGAACCGATCGAGCCGCTCTTTGCCTTCGGCCGTCAACGACATGCAGTGATTGTACTTTCGCGCGCAAGTCCGCAGCGGGTGTATGATTGTGCTGGAGATGCCTGACCACCGCAAGTTGCGGTTCCGAAACACGTTGCGCCGTGCACTGCGGGGGTTCCCCCTTCCAATCATCGCAGTGCTCTTGCTCGACCGGAGCGCGTCTGCGATCGAGGTCGCGGTCATTGCCGGGCTCGTCTACCTCTTCGTCGCAGCGCCACTGATGACCTTTCTCTTTGCAGAGATGGTCCCTTTCACAAGAAGGTATCCCTTTCTCCCAGCCATGGCGATACAGGCGTTCTCTTTCCTGGCTGCCAGCCTGCTCTTCATCTACGTATTCCTGATCGCGAACGTGAGCGTTTCAGGTGGCCTTCCGCCTTACTCGCTCGAGACGCAGAGTCTCGTCTGGCAAATCCTCTCCCAGGGAGCGATGAAGACGGCATACCTGATAGGCGTTCCGATCTTCGTCTTTTCCGTACTGGCCCAGCAGATCAGACGCAAACTCGGCCCTGGCGTCATGTGGAACTGGGTCACAGGAAAGTACCACCGCCCGCGCGAAGAAAGGCGCGTCTTCATGTTCCTCGATCTCAAGGACTCGACCCCTCTGGCGGAACGCCTGGGTCCCGTCGAGTTCTCTGCGCTCGTTCAGGACTTCTTCAACGACGTCGGCTGGGCGGTCGAAGCCACGAACGCGACCGTCTCGCACTACATCGGCGACGAGGCCGTAATTGTGTGGCCGGTCGAAAAGGCGTTCAAGGACCTCAACTGTATCAGGCTCTTCTTTCGCACGAAGAAGGAGGTCGACGATCGCACTGACTATTACAAGAAGCGGTACGGGGTAGTACCCTCCTTCAAAGCGGGTGTCCACATTGGCGAGGTCGTGTCTGCGGAAGTCGGCTTGGAAAAGAGCGAGATCGTCTACCACGGCGACGCAGTCAACACGACCGCCCGCATCGTCGGCCAGTGCAGCGCGCTCGGGTGCGACCTTCTCGTCTCGGCTGACGTCGCCGCAAAGATATCCGGGCCCGACTATCGTCTGACGTCGTTCGGAGCGCAGCCGCTAAAGGGCAAATCGGAAGCAGTTGAGATCTTCGGCGTCTACGAAGTCACTCCTCAAACCTAGGTCTTGAACCCCTAGACGGGCTTTCGAGCGAAGAAGTTGATCCCCACCGTCCCAAACGCGTCCGCGCTGGACTCTTGCGGCGCTCCAGTGAAGACGTCCTTGCTCCACGTGATCTGGAACTCAGCAAAGCCAGCGGACTTCATGACCTGTGCCAACTCTGCATCCAGCAGAGCACCGGCGATTCACCCGGTCCAAAGGTCGATGTGCCGCTTTGCACTTTCCGGGACCGCTGTCGCGACCATGATGTCGCCGATCTGCATCCGGCCTCCGGGCTTCAGCACGCGATAGAACTCACCGAGCGCCTTGGCCTTGTCCGGAAAAAGGTTGAACACACCGTTGCTGATCACAACGTCGGCCCACTCGTCCGCAACAGGTAGTTCCTCGGCGTACGCCTGTTGGAACTCGACGTTCGTCGCGTTAGCCTCTTTAGCGGCCCCTCGGGCTCTGCCCAACATCTCCACAGTCATGTCGATACCGACCACCCGGCCCTTTGGCCCGACCATCTTGCCTGCGATGAGGCTGTCGATCCCTCCACCACAGCCGACGTCGACCACATGCTCGCCGGTCTTCAGCACTCCCATCGCGAACGGGCAGCCCGTCCCTGCGAACGACTCGATTGAGGACTCCGGCACGCCCTCCAGCCACTCGTCTCTATATCCTACGATCTGCGTGAGCCGCCGTCCCGTGTGGAAATGGAACCCCCTCTGAGGGTTCTCGGCGACCTCGCGATATTCGTCCTTGATCGCTTCCCTCAGCACGTCTCTATCGACGGGCGCTACGGCCACTGGGCTAACCTCGCGGTCACTCATGGTTGTAGTCCATTCTACACAACACTTTCCAGTTTTGAACTCCGCGCCTGATCCTTGTAGCCAGGCGTATAACATGATAGAATCCGCCCGCGAATGGACCCTCTGCCGATCATCCACGTCTGCCTCGAACGTGGCTCGCACGCGTGCAAGCGGCACGTCGCACCCTACTGGCGGCGGATCCAACGTAGAACGACAGTCCAGACGATCGAAACCTTGCACGACCGCGCTTCATGGCCCTCCGCCCTCTACCTCATGACCGGGCTGGACGGAATGGACGTCACCCAACTTGCGCTCGTGGGCGCACTTTGGGACGAACTCCAAAAGCGACCGAACCAGTGCCGGGCCCTGAACGATCCCCGGAGGGTCAAAGACCGCTACAGCCTGCTCACGGAACTCAGGCAGAAAGGGATGAACGACTTCGGCGTCTTCCGGCTTGATGAGATTCCGTGCGACCTTCGGTACCCCGTCTTTGTGCGCTACGAGCGTCTTCACCGCGCGAACCTCACTCCCCTGCTCCACTCCCGCGCCCAACTCGACGACGCGCTCGCTGCCCTGATCGATAGAGGCGAGTGCCCATGCGAACTCCTCGTCGTTGAGTGGCTCGATTACAAGGACGACGACGGGTACTACCGTAAGTGGGGCGCGCACAAGACCGGTCCGTTCGTCTTCGGCAAGCACCTGATGGCCGGTTCGCACTGGATGGTCAAGAGGAAAACGACGGAGCGCCGAGCAGTCGGATCCGACGAACTCCCCTACGTCGCCGACTTTCCGCACCACGACCTGCTGGCACCCGTCTTCGAGATGTCCGGCCACGACTGGGCGCGGATCGACTACTCCTTCTGCCGTGGACGCCTCCAGGTATGGGAGATCAACGACAACCCTGAGTTGGGCACCAAGTGGAAGCGCGACTTCGGACGGCGCAAGGTCCAACAACGCGTCTTTGCAAACTTCGAGCGCGCCTTTGCGCACGTCACCGAAGGCGTCCAACTTGGCGTGCCGATGCAGTTCAGCCTCGGTAGAAAGGGCGCATCTCAAGTGGCGGAAGGCAACTGACCACTTTTCGGCTCGCTCTAGATGGACGGCGACGTCGCGCTCGTCCCCAGACGCGTCGCCGCGATCTTCCATACTGAATAACGTGGCTGATCCACCGAGGGCCAAAAAGGAACGACGTCGCCTCTCAGAGCCGTGGCGCGCGGGCCTCTGGGTGTTCGGCCTGACGTTCGTCTTTCCGCCGGTCTTGATCTTG
>DATLWQ010000182.1:0-1987 GCA_035576225.1 Fimbriimonadaceae bacterium
GGACAGAACGTACTTGGCAAAGACTTTCGGAAAGGACATAGGGAAGGCGAGCGTGACCGGGTACTGCATCAAGTTCAAGTCCCTTAAGGAAATCAACGTAGACGTACTTCAGGCGGCGATACGATATCGGTTTGGAGCCCAGTAAGCCAAACAACGCCGTCCTAGGCCTGGCCCGAACATGCACTACGTTCATTTCAGTTGCCAGATTGCGTCTCGAACGGTCAACCATCGCCGATGCACGACATAATGGCCCTATGAAACTCGACAGGAAGACCCTGCAAGAAGAGATCCACGACCTGTATCGGCAGGACCATGAGAAGTTGGACACCGCGGCGCACCTGGAACGCGCGCGGCAGTGGAACCTCTCTTCGACGCTTGCAGACGGCGGTGTCGCAGTCTTCCCGCACGCCGGCGTGCTGGACTGCGGCTATCAGATCGCGGCGTGCGTCAACGCTGCGCTCGACTCGGGCGCGGACGACGTGATCGTCGTGAGCGTGCTACACGCCTTCACCGACGAGATGCAGGAGGCGAGAGTGCGCGTCGCCGAGGGCGAAGACCCCTCGCAGTGGCCGTTTTGGGGCATTCAAGGAACAGGGCTAGAGCGCGAGGAATGGAAGCGCGACCACGCACTGATCAGTTGGCGGCACTTTTTCGACTTCGAGACCAAGCGGCGAGGGATCAAGGGGCCGCGCGTGCACGAGCGGTATCCGTACCTTGCAGGCGGTGAGCCGGAGAGACTGCCCGGCATTGACGAACTCGCGCGGCTCGCCGAGAACGCGGTGATCGTCTCGACCGCCGATGCGTTCCACCACGGGATAGGTTATGGCGACGCGCCATCGGAGGCACTCCCTCCCGAAGAGGGCGGGTTGGACAAGGCTCGCAAGACGATCCAGGAAGGGATGGACATCCTTGGCGAAGGCGACTACTGGGGCTATAACCAGCACTGCGTGAGCGCCAAGAGCGACGCGCGCGACGCCGGCCAGGTGTTCCGGTACCTGCGCGGGCCGATGCATGGGAGGATCTTGGACATGACGTACACAGACTGTGCCGACCTCTACCACTCGCCGCCACCGACCTGGGTGGCCGGGGCGCTGATGGAGTGGGACCTCCAGAAATAGTCGTCCGTTACCTAGGGCTTCCTTGATTGCGTCGTACCAATCAGGGAACGAAGAAATGTCACCGATCATTGCGCTCGCGCCACTGTGCCTTGCCGTCACGACTGTCCAACAGAGCGGAGAACAAGGCATCTACCAGCGTAGTTCGATCCAACAGATCGAGTCACGCCTCGGAATGTATCTCAACGGTGAAGGCAATCAAGCGATGCTCACTGCGGGGGAGAGCGTCGAGTGGACGCTCAAACTCCATGCAGGCAACGTGGTCGTCGCCGACGCAGAAAGCGCGGCGTTCGACCCCGCCCTCCAGATCGTCGATAGCAGCGGCAAAGTCCTTGATTACAACGACGACCGCTATCCGGGCGACCAAAGGCCGCTCCTCTTCTGGCGGTGCGGCAAGGACGGGGACTATAAGATTGCTGCGCTCTCCTATAAGAACAAGACCGGCGGCCAGGTCTCGGTGCGTTACAACATTTACGAAACGCTCGACGTCTTGGAAGCAGGCAAGTTCGAGCAGAAGTCATTCAGTACGACTAAGCCCTTCTTGCTCCGAGTCCCGATGCAGGCGGGCCAGGTCATGGACATCGTCAGCGACAAGATGGGCCGGCCGGGCTTTATCAACTACCAGTTCCGCACAACGATCTACCCGAACGGGCTTCCCGAGATTTCGGCGGCGTTCAGCGAACACTTGCGGCCAGCCATCAACGGTCTGTTCGCCCCACTTGACGGCAACTACTACGTGCTGTATCAACCAAACGCGAACAGGGTCGACAGCGGCAACGTCCGAGTGATGGCGCGGGACTTCGCACCGAAGACTCTCCGTGGGCACGGCGAAACGCAGACGGCGAAGTCGCCCGGCGGCACTCCTGCGCTCT
>DATLWQ010000183.1:0-6683 GCA_035576225.1 Fimbriimonadaceae bacterium
TGAGAGCTCAAGTCAGAGAGATGTACGTCGTTGTATTCAGGAGACCACGTGCTGGCCAAGCACCTCCTGTGATCTAATTGAAGGCGCATCCGCCAATTGACAAATGGTGTGCTTGCCTCCCTGGCGTATCGTCCAAGAAGAGAACTCCGTGGTGCGCGAGGCTGACCTCCCCGGGCTTCGGGTTCTTTCCTCCACCTACGATCGCGGCGTAACTGGTTGTGTGGTGCGGCGCGCGGAACGGCCGCTCCCACACGAGCCCCTCGCGCCCGCGCATCTCTCCGCACGCCGAATAAATGCGCGTCACCGCGATGCTCTCGTCCAGGTGGAGAGGCGGCATGATGGTCGGCAGGCGGCGCGCGAGCATCGTTTTGCCACTGCCCGGCGGGCCGGTCATCAGCACGTTGTGTCCGCCTGCGGCGGCGATCTCTAAAGAACGGATCGCGTGCGACTGCCCCTTGACGTCGCTATAGTCGACGTCGTACTTTGGCAGGTGCGTCCGCGCAGAGACGTCGTGCTCGAACGGCTGGAACTGAAGCGAGCCGTTGAGCAGTTCGACCGCGTCCGTCAGCGTGTCGACGCCATAGACGTCCACACCCTCGGCGACGGCGGCCTCGGCCGCGTTCTTTCGCGGCAGCACGAGCCGCTTGATCCCGGTCTTGTGGCACATCAGCGCGATGTTCACAGCCCCATCGATGCGCCGTAGCGCGCCGTCGAGACCGAGTTCGCCGACGAAGACCGTTTCTTGCAGTTCGCGCGTGGGGACTTGTCCGTTGGTCGCCAGGATCGCGACCGCAATGGCGAGGTCGAGCGCGGGGCCCTCCTTGCGGATGTCGCCGGGCGCGAGGTTGCACACGATTCGGCTGCTCGGAAACGAGAGCCCGCTGTTGCGCACCGCCGTATAGACCCGTTCCTGCGACTCTTGCACGGCCTTGTCGGGCAGCCCAACCATAACGAAGAACGGCTGTCCCCCTTGCAGGTCCACCTCTACTACGACCGGTAGCGCGTCTATTCCGGCGAGCGTCGCCGTATGCGCCTGAGCGATCATCGGACCGCCAGGTTACCCCTTGGCTCAGAACTGGTCCGTCATGAACATCTGCGGCTGAACCGGCATGCCGCGCGCCATCACGAAGAGGTCGTGCTCGCTCGAGTGTAGCGGTACGCCGATCGACTTAGTCAGCGACTCCAGGCCGAGCCAGGAGGAGCCCGGCATCACGGGCCATTCCGAGAGCCCGGGCGTCACGATCGCCTCGCGGCACAAGGAGGGCTCGACGCACACGTACCCGCCCGGAGCGATCTCGCACGTGCGCAGGATCCAGCGCCAGTAGTTCCAGCGACGCTCGTCGCGGCGGAGCCGTGCGGGGTCTTCGTCAGACCACGAAGCGTAAATCGGCTTGATCTGCTCGTAGGGGATCGGGTCAGGCGGCTCGTGCACCATATCCGCGACGATCGGCCCTCTCACGACCTCGTCGATAGTCTCAAACCCCGCGCGGCGATAGAGAGACTCGCTGTGGGCGAAGAGCATCGCTCCCGTTTCCCCCCGCTTAGTCGCGTGCTCAGTGACGGTCTCGATCAATCTCTGCGCATAGCCCCTGCGCTGGTACTGCTTCTTGGTCGCGACCCCGGCGATGCCGAACGCGCGACCCCAGCCGAAGACGAGGGGGGTCGTCGTCAAGATCGTGACCATTTCGCCGTCTGCAAAGAGCGCCCATTTGCGCCCCAGGTCGAACATCGGCTCTTTGAAGAACACCGATCGTGCCCGGGAGAAATCGAGGTCGAAGACGTCGCACAACAGTCGCAGGAACGCGTCGGCCTCTTTGCTGGTGATCGTCCGGATCTCAATCGTGGGCACTACGCGCAAGCATAGCAGAGCCTAGGAGCGCGCGATGCTGACGGTCACTTGGACTTCGTCGCCGTTCGCGGCGCTGAGCCCATCGGGCAGCAGGAGTTTGACCGTGAAGGTGGTGGTCGATCGCACCTCGCCGAGTTCGATCGGCTCCGTGTCGACAGTCGTCAGCCGCGAGACGTTGGAACTTTCGCCTGTCGTGTCGACCTGGCTCGGAGTGACCGTATAGTCAATGACTTTGTAGCCGAAGGGCGGATGACCGCGAAAGACCGGTGTGACGAGCAGGCTGCGCCGGCTCGGCCCGATCGACACTGCGGGGTTGAGCATCACCTTGGACGGATCGAAGTTGATGAGTGGCACCGGCCTCCCCGAATCGTCGAGCGCCTCAAGGTCGACCATGATCGGCTTGTTGGGCGCGATGAGGCTGAGGTCGAGGATCGCGCGCACGTGACGGACGTCGCCTATGATCGATTCAGGACCGGAGACGTCAACTATGTCCGGGGTGGGCGCCGCCCCGTCGAACCTGTAGTTCAGCGGCGGCGTGCCGACTGTGTGGAGTTCCACGGCCAACTTCCGGTGGATCTTTCTCTCGATGCTCATGTCGGCGACCGGGCGTGTCGTCGTGAACGTCAGCCCCGGCCGCAGTGGGCCGGTGACCTCGATCGGAAAACGGTGCCTTCCCGGCGCTGCGTCGGCCAGGTCGACAAATGCGCGGACGCGCGATGTGTCCAGGCTATCGATCGCGGACTGCGAGCCCGAAGCGACGACTTTGACAGTACGAGGGGCCTGCAGGACAGAAAGGTCGGTGCGCGCGTTTGAAAAAGTCAAGGGCACGTCGAACTCCCGCTCCTTGTCGGGCACCATCGAACTCTGCACCTGGATGAACAGCACGAGCGAAATCGCCAGCGACGCAGCGAAAAGAAGGATGTCGTCGCGCTTGGACCGAAGATATCGGAACATCCTCGTCACTGCTTGACGACCTCCTCAGCCCGGCGCTTTGGTCTCCGCTTCTTGCGCCGCTTCTTCTCCCGGGTCTGTCCGGCGAGTTCGCGCTCGAGCAGCTCCTTGAGGTCGAACGCGCTGTCCGCCACGGTGAGTTCGCCTTCGACCGCGACGGAGATCTCGCCGCGCTCCTCGCTGACGATGAGGACGATCGCGTCGGAGTTTTCGCTCATGCCGATCCCCGCGCGGTGCCGCATGTGGTAGTGCCCGGGGATGGCGTCGCTGTCGCTCATCGGCAGTTGGCAGGCGGCCGAGACCACGCGGTCGCCGCGGATGACCACCGCCCCGTCGTGCAGCGGGTTTCCGTGGTAGAAGATCGCTCCGATCAGCGGGGCCGTCACGCGCGCGTGCACGGGGATTCCCGTGTCGGCGATCTGCTGGAGGCTCGTGCTGCGTTCGATCGCGATCAGCGCACCGACCCTGTGCTCTGACATCTCCTCGATCGCCTTGCACAGTTCCTGTACGGTGCTGCTCTCCATCGGCAGTTGGCTGGAGATCAGCCGCTCGGTCCACCCGCCGAGCCTTCCAAACCCCTCGACCGCCTGGCGCAGTTCGGGAAGGAAGAGGATGACGAGCGCCACCGGGGCAAGCAGAGCGGCCTTGTCAAGCATCCAGTGCAGAGTGTGCAATTGCAGGTAGTCGCTCGCCACCAGCGCGACAACGAACACGAAGATCCCGACGACGATGCGCCACGCGCGCTTCCCCCTCACCAGTTTGAGAATCCTATAGTTGACGTAAGCGACCAGTAGGACGTCGATGACACTGACCAGCCCCGTCAAGTCGAAACGAAAGGTATCTCGAAAGTCTTGCGCCAAGTGGCTCTTAAGTTTAGCCTATGCGTGGGTCTTGCTCCGGTCATAATCCGGCTGGTGGCAGACGAACACGCCGGACCGGAAGGAATGGACGAGATCAGGGCGTCGATCGACAAGATCGACCGCCAGATGATCGAACTTCTGCGCGAGAGGGCGGGCCTCGCGCAGGCGATTGGAAGGCTCAAGGGCTCCGACGGCAAGCCGTTCTTCACCCCAGAGCGGGAGCGCCAGATCTACGAGCGCATCAAGTCGGCCGACGTCGGCCCTCTTCGGCACGAGCAGGTCGTCGCGATCTTTCGCGAGGTGATCAGCGCGGCGCGCGCCAGCGAGCGTGCGATGTGCGTCGCCTATTGGGGGCCGGAAGGGACCTATTCCCACATGGCGGCAATAGAGACCTTCGGTCGCAGCACGTCGCTCATGCCCGTCGACACCATCGAGGACGTGTTTCGCTCCGTCGAGCACAACCGCGCAGACTACGGCGTCGTGCCTATCGAGAACTCGATCTTCGGAGTGGTGCCGGAGACCCTGGACATGTTCCCGCAGACCAACGTCCGCATCTGCGCCGAGACGTTCGTGCCCATCCACCACTGCCTTGCGTCGAAGGCAGCCAAGACCGACGATATTGAGCGGGTCTACGCCGGGCCGCAGCCCTACAACCAGTGCAGGATCTGGGTCAGGACGCACATGCCCCGAGTCGAGGTGGTAAACGTCACCCCGACGTCACGTGCGGCACAGATGGCGTCCGAGGACATCAAGGGCGCAGCGATCGCGAACAAACTCTGCACGGAACTCTACGGCCTCGACGTACTGGAGGAACACATCGAAGACCGCCCGCGCAACTCGACGCGGTTCGTGATTGTCGGCTACAACGAGCCTGCGCCCTGCGGTCGCGACAAGACGTCGCTCATGTTCTCGCTGCGCAACAAGCCGGGCCAGTTGTACACGGTGCTGGGTGCCTTCGAGCGCAACGGCGTCAACCTGATGATGATCGAGTCGCGGCCGGCTCAGCGGGCGTCGTTCGAGTACATCTTCTACGTGGACTGCGCCGACCACCACACCAGCCCGCACGTCGCAGCGGCGATCGAGGAGATCAAGGAGTTCGCGCTGGAGACCGTGCTGCTCGGCAGTTACCCGAGCACGGACGAAAACCTGGTCGTCATCTAGCGAGAAGTCACGACAGCGCGAGGTTCTTCGCGGTGATCCCGAGGTGCTCTTCGAGTGCCGAAAGCACCGCAGTCGGGTCAGTCGCCATGAGCGGAAGGCGCGGATGGGGAGTACTGATAACACCGAGCGCGTGCAGCACGGCCTTGTTAGTAGCGGGCTGTGTCTGTGAGCGGATCGCGCGAAGAACTGGAAGCAAGACCTGGAACGCGTTCGCATCGGCCTCGCGCACGATACGAGAGAGCCACTGCGGCACACAGTTCGACGCGCCGCTGATCGTCCCGGTCCAGCCCGCCTCCAGCGCGTCCATCAGCAGCGTCTCGTCGCCGACGAACAGCCGCTTGCCCTTGGCGGCGGTCGCAAAGGAGGGGATGTTAGCCGGTTCGCCGCTGGAGTCCTTGAAGCCGACGATGTTCTGGTGCGAGGCAAGGCGGCCGACGAAGTCGGCAGACATCGTAAACCCGGTCATCCTTGGGAAGTTGTAGGCGAGGATCGGACAGGGGCTCTCATCAGCGAGTCGCTCGAACCAAAGCGCGATTCCGTCCTCGGTTGCGGCCCGGAAGTAAGAAGGTGCCATGACGAGCACAGCGACCGCGCCGTTCTTGGCGGCCTGCTCGCACGACCAGCGCGCTTCATCGAAACTCGGGGTCGCGATGCCGAGCACGAGTTGCAGCCCGCCGCAGCACGTGCTGGCGAGGCGCAGGAGGTCGCGCTTTTCTGGCGCCGAAAGCGAGGGCCCTTCACCGTTGGTGCCGGCCAGCACGACGCCGCTGCACCCCGCCGCCTCGAAATAAGCGAGCAACCGCGCGACCGATGGCTCGTCGATCCCACCGTTTGCGTCCATCGGTGTGACGGCCGCAGGGTAGACGCCTCGTTCCAACATTTGGTGCGAGTATACGGCTTAGGAGTTGCGCTTGACGACGAACCGGTCCCGGTCGCGACCGCGCAGTTCGAGCGTGCGGTTGCCGTCGCGGACGAACACCGACTCGACGCGCTGCCCAGAGCGGTCCCTGTACGCGAGATAGGTGACGCCATCGAAGGGCTGCACGTCGACGGCCGCTACCGTGAGGCCGTTGATCATTCGGTAGGAGAGCGTAACGTCGTTGAGCGGGATCGGGTCGAGGTGGTTCTTTAGCATCTCCCTGAAGCGGTTGTGGAACGTGTCCTCGGGGTCAACGTCGTCGAACATCGCTAGGTCGTCCGCAATGCCGACCGGCACGCCGCTGTCGACGACGCCTATGTAGAGCGTCCCACCTTCGGAGTTGAGGAACGCGGCGATCGTCTTAAGACAGCCGAGCCGAAGGGCGGGGTTGCGCATTCGACGCCGGGGATCCCATTCAAAGCTCGCCTTGTACTCGGTGCGCGGCCCCTCGGGAGGCAGGGTCACACCCGCGTGCCTGGTGCCGAGCATTCCGCCCTTGCGCACGACCGGACGGATGTCTGGCAAGGGTGTCGGTTCTCGCTCGTCAGCCAGCGCGGCGAGCGCAAGCCGGAAACGTGAGACCTGCACAGCCAGGTCGTTCTTCACGAGGCCCCGCAAGTTGTCAGTGAGGATGCGCCTCTTCACCGCCGACCGCCGGGGCGACGTGCCGAGCGCCTCCTCGATGCTCATCGTCAGGTCGGTCAGTTCTTCGAGCGCCGCTACAAGGTACGAGCCTGAGCGGCACTCTCCGTCGATGACGTGCAGGTCGCGCAGTTCGTCCCGCCAGTGCGAGAGCGCCTCCCTGTTCTTGGGAAGTTCGATCGCGTGCCGCGTCCCGAGGTGGTCCGCGACGACGTTGCGGCAAAGGAGCCGCAGCGTCGCAGTGTCGAGCATGTGCGGCTCATCATTCCCGGCGAGGAACGCTTCTAGTACGGCCCCCATG
>DATLWQ010000184.1:0-4720 GCA_035576225.1 Fimbriimonadaceae bacterium
ATAGGCCGACGAACTTACTTGGTTGCGTCCCGTGCCTGGAGTCCGGATGGCCGCGCAGGGGATCGGTGATCGAGTAGATCATGCCGAGCCCTGGCCACGGCGCCAAGAAGTAGAGCAGAACGATAGAGACCAACGCGACGAGAAACAAGCGGCTCGCCGTCACGATGACTTTCCCTGACTTGGTCGCGTTTGCGCCGTCCATTCGACTGTCTAAATGATATCAAACGAACCGCAAATCCGAACGTGCGCGGGTTACATTCCGAAGACCAACTGTCCACCAAAGTGGCCAGCGATGCTAACGAGCAGGGTTGCAAGCAGGAGCAGTGCGAAGTATGCGAGAGTCTCGTGCTTGCCCTTGCGCCGCCAAAGGACGACGATCGCCATCGTGATGGTCGCACTGATCGCGAACAAGGGGTGCAGAAGCCCGGTTCCAGCCAGGTGGAAGCCGTTTCGCAAGAACGCGGTGATGCCGGTCGGCACGACGACGAGCGTACTGAGCGAGCCGAAGAGGAGGCACCACCACGCTGCGTCGCGCAGCGCTGCGCGCCTCTTTCGCCATCCGACGACCTCGAGCCCTGCGCCGAACAGGAACAGCGCGATCGGAAAGTGCACAAGCGCCGGGTGCAGACTGTGAGTGGGGAAGAGATGGTCCCAGATCGTTGACTTCTGGACTTCTGTCGTTGATGCTCCGGAGTGCTCTCCTGGGTGGCTGTTCGGGTCGCCGGGGTTGGTGCCTGCGGCCGCTTCCTCGCCGTTGGAGTAACCGTCGCCGTCGGAGTCCGCGCCCTCGACCTCCTTCCAGAAAGAAGGCGTGGGCGCGAAAAGGCCGTCCGCGTCGAGTTGCTTCTTGACGAGTCTGCCGAACGCATTGTGCACCGGCGGGTCAGTGTGGCAGTTCATGCACTTGGCCTTCGCCGCATCGCTTCCGGCCTTGAAGTGGTAGTGGGCGAGGAACTTCTGCCATATGTCGGGCCTTGCGTGGGCCGGCATGGCGAGCCCGAGGAGGACGACACCAAGAAAGAGCCTGGCACGGCCGGACGATTTAAGTATTGACATACGAGATGTCCTTGGATTCAATCTGCAGCGCACACATCTGCCTGTACCGCGCTCTTTAACTAGGCGGGCCATCGGATAGTTCCGACGAAGGGACGGTTCCGGCGGTTCACATGTACCCAAGGGTATCTTCAGTCCCATGCCCCTGCGACTGGGACTCCCAAAAGGTTCGCTGCAGGAAGCGACGTTCAGCCTCTTTGCGAAGGCCGGTTGGCGCTTCCGCGTCGACGCGCGCTCATACCAACCGGTCGTCGACGACCCAGAGATAGAGCCGACCCTGCTCCGGCCCCAGGAGATCCCTCGCTACGTAGAGGAGGGAGTCATCGACGCTGGGCTCACTGGGCTCGACTGGATCACAGACTGCGGCGCGGACGTCCACGAGATCTGCGAACTGAGGTACAGCAAACTCACCACCAACCCGATCCGGGTGGTGCTGGCCGTGCCCAAAGAGAGCCCGATCAAGAGCGCCGAGGGCCTGGCCGGGAAAAGGATCGCGACGGAGTACGTCCGACTGACAGAGCGGTTCATGGCGGAGAAGGGAGTCAAGGCCGACGTCGAGTTCAGTTGGGGCGCCTGCGAGGTCAAGGTGGCCCAGGGCGTCGCCGACGCCATCGTCGTCAACACTGAGACCGGCTCTTCGCTCAGGGCTCACAACCTGGCGATCATCGAGACCCTATTGACCTCGACGACCAGGTTCGTCTGCGGCCAGTCGGTCTGGGGAGACCCCGAAAAGCGTGAGAAACTTGAAAACATGGCGATCCTGCTCCAAGGGGCGATGAACGCCGCCAAACTGGTGGGGCTCAAGATGAACCTGCCTGCCTCGGCCCGCGAGGAGGTTCTCTCGATCCTCCCGGCCCTCCAGAACCCCACGATCTCGCCGCTGGCGGACGAGAAGTTCTTGGCGATCGAGGTCATCCTGGCCGAGTCCGACGTTCGCGACCTCGTGCCGCGCCTGAAGCGCGCCGGAGCGACCGGACTGGTTGAATACCCGCTCAACAAGGTCATCTATTAGCCGCTCTTTGAACCTGAAACGGGTCCTTTGATGCCAAGAAGTACACAAGTATACAGATAGTGTGCAAACGTATGTCATACTAGAACCGTGGCAGCGGCACCCGAGTTAGCACCAACTGCGGACGCGATCCTCGACGCGGCCGATCGGGTGATCGGTCGCCACGGGCTGCGCAAGGCAACAATGGATGACGTCGCGGCCGAGGCGGGCGTGAGCCGCCGGACGGTCTACGACTATTTCGCCAACAAGCAGGATCTGGCGCTTGCCTCGATCGACCGGGTCGTCAAGCGGGCCCACGCCAGGATCTCGGTGGAGGCTGACTCCGCCGAGCCCGCGGCCGAACGGCTCTACAGGATGCTCGTCGCGAGGGTGAAGGTGCGGATCGAAAGCGTTCGCGACATCTCGCAAAGCCTCGATTCGATGTTCTCTGTGATCCGGGCGGCCTATATGCAGCGCCGAAAGCAGTACTTCGAGGAGGAGGCTGCGATGCTTGCGGAAGTCATCAAGGATGGCCAGGCGGCAGGCACCTTTGCCCGTCTCGACCCGCTCGAGACGGCTCGGCTGTTCGTTGAGGCCACCAATGCCTACCTCCCTTACAGCCTTAGCCTAGAAGAACTCCAGAGCCCGGGCAACCTCGAAGACCGGGTGACAAAGATGGCGACGATCCTCGTCGCAGGGATCCTCAGATAGCAGGAAAGACACATGTTGACAACGCTCATAGCCGCCGCAGCGATCTGCGGGCTCCAACAGCAAAGCGCATCGATCTCAGATGCCCAAAAGCAGCAGACCGTCGAGGCGCTCCTCGATGAACTCGACAAGTCGTACGTCTTCCCCGACCTCGCCAAGAAGGCCGACGACAAGGTCAGGAAGATCCTCACGGGCGGCGGTTACAAGGAGGTCACGGACCCCGCCGCCTTCGCCAGTCGGCTCGCAAAGGACGTCAACGACGTGCTGCACGACGCCCACTTCAGGATCCACTACAGCGCGGAGAACCTGCCCGTCAGGGAGGACAACGAAGAGCCTTCTCAAGCGGAGATCGACGCACAGAGGCTCATGATCAAGCGCCTCAACGGCGGCATTGAGAAGGTCGAGCGCCTGCCGGGGAACATCGGATACCTCGAGGTGCGCAGTTTCTTGGCGGGACAGGACATTTCGCGGCCGGCGGCCGCAGCGTTTGAGTTTCTGAAGGACACCGACGCCCTCATCCTGGATCTCAGTCGCAACGGAGGCGGCGACCCCGAGGCCGTATGCATTCTTTGCTCCTACTTCTTCGGTGAGGAGCCAGTGCACCTCAACGACATCTACTCGCGGCCAAGGGACAAGACGCAGGAGTTCTGGACGCTCAAAGACCTGCCTGCGCCTCGGTACAACGGAAAGCCGGTCTACGTCCTGACGACCAAGTCGACGGGCTCTGGCGCAGAGGAGTGCGCCTACGACCTCCAGACGCAGGGCAGGGCGACGATCGTGGGTGGCGTCACGTGGGGCGGCGCGAACCCCGGCGGAACCGTGAGGCTCAACGACCACTTCAGCGCGTTCATCCCGACGGGACGCGCGATCAACCCGATCACGAAGACGAACTGGGAGGGCACCGGCGTCATACCGGACGTCGAGGCCGCGCCCGGCGACGCACTGGCGGCTGCACAGGTCTTGGCCCTCAAAAAGATCATCGCGACCACGGACGACGAGCAGTGGGCGGCCATGCTCAAGCAAAGGATCGAAGAGCTGCAGAAGGGCGGCTCCTAGATCGGCCCGGATCTCTGGGTGCGGGTCCTTCCGCCTTCCCAGCGAAGGGCATAATGGGCAATGCGCAAGCGACCGATCACTGCCGAAGACCTGTTCAAGATCCAGTTCGTCAACGGCCCTCAGATGAGCCCCGACGGGAAGAGGGTGCTCTTCATCAAGACGCACATCGACGCGGAGAAGAACAAGTACGTCGGCAACCTCTTCACAGTCGAGGTCGCGAGCGGCGAGGTGAAGCAGTGGACGCAGGGCGAGAAGCCTGGCGGCATGGGTCGCTGGTCGCCGGACGGATCGCAAATGGCGTTCGTCTCAGGCAGAGAGGGCCCGTCGGCGCAGATCTATCTCCTCCCAAGCGACGGTGGCGAGGCGCGCAAACTCACAAACCTTCCCGAGGGCTCCATCGGCGACATCGTCTGGTCGCCCGACGGAAAGCACATCGCGGTCACTTTTCGCCCTTTGGCAGAAAACAGGACGACCAAGGCCGAAAAGGAGCGAAAGGAGAAGAACGGCTCTCCCCCGCCCTGGGAGATCGAGACCCTGTGGTACAGGCTGGATGGCGACGGTTATTTCGGCCAGCAGCGCTATGCGGTCTACATGGTCGACGCCGTTACTGGCGAACACCGGAAGTTCTATGACAAGGACAAACTCGGGTTCTACAGTTTTGACTGGACGCCGGACAGCAAGGCGCTCGTCATCGCGCATTCCGTGCACCGAACAGAGCCGATGCTGAAAAAGCCGAACGACCAGATCTTCGTCGTGCCACTTAAGGGCAAGGTGAAGATGATCCCCGGCCTCGCGAAGGGGCCCAAAGGGAACGTGGCGGTCTCTCCCGACGGCAAACACGTCGCTTTCGAAGGAGACCACGTCGCCGAAGAAGTGTGGGGCATGCGCAACACGCGCCTCTACGTATCACCGATG
>DATLWQ010000185.1:0-3583 GCA_035576225.1 Fimbriimonadaceae bacterium
GGCGGGGCTCCTATGCGGTGCTGACCGAGGAGGGGCGTGCGGCGCGGGAGGCGGCGTGGCCTACCTACCGTGAGGCTATCCGGCGGTGGTTTGGGGACAGGATGACTGAAGGCGAGGCGAGGCAGTTGACGGCGGTCATGAAGCGCGTGCTTGACGGGCTCGACAAACCTGTCGCTGCTTGCCTTGAGGACGGGGCGTGAGATCTTTCGAGGTTCTAGCCTTTGAGAGTCCGGAGAAAGTGGGGCTTACTCGACCCGAAGGAACTCGCTGACGGTCTCGGCCTGTCGCTTGGTGAGGGTCGGGACTGCGGCGATCTCTTCTACTGAAGCCCTTCGAATGCCTTCGATCGAGCCGAAGGTGCGCAGGAGCAGGCGTCGGCGCTTGGGGCCGATTCCAGGGATCTCGTCGAGGACGCTGCCGTGCAGGCGCTTGTCGCGCAGTTTCCGGTGGTAGGTGATGGCAAAGCGGTGGGCTTCGTCGCGGAGCCGCCGGAGCAGCATCAGTCCTGGTGAAGTAAGCGGAAGGACGACCTCGCGGTAGATGTAACGGTCTTTGCCGCCCCTTCCGCGCTCGAGGGTGCGGCCCTTGGGAACCAGGGGGCTCGTCTCCGTGTCCTCACCCCCCTGCCCCCCTCTCCGTCGGTGCAACGGAGAGGGGGGTTTGAGCGCCGGCACGTAGACGATCTCGTGGCGCTTGGCGAGGCCGACCATGGTGACCGAGAGGTTGAGGGCGTCGCGGGCTTTGAGCGCGGCAGAGAGTTGGCCCTTGCCACCGTCGACGACGATGAGGTCGGGGAGTTTGGAGAACTTTTCATCGCCATCGAGATAGGCGCGAAGGCGGCGCGTGATGACCTCGTGCATCATCGCAAAGTCGTTGGGGTCTTCGGGGTGGTAGCGGATCTTGAACCGGCGGTACTCGCTGTTCGCGGTCTCCCCGTCCTCCATGACGACCATGGAACCAACGGGGGCCTTGCCCTGGATGTTACTGATGTCGTAGCACTCGACGCGTTGTGGCGGAGAGGGCAGCCCAAGTTCTTCGGCGAGTTGCGCGGAGGCTTGCTCGGCCCACTGCTCTTTCTGCTCCATCTCCATGCTCAGGGTCTTGAGCGCCTGCTCGGCGTTCTGAGCGGCGAGGTCCACGAGGCGGAGCCCCTCGCCGCCCTGTGGCACGTCGATCGTGACGGCGGCCCCGCGCCTCTGTCGCAGCCACTGTTGGACGATCTGTTTCTCGGCGATCTCGACAGGGAGGAGGATCTCACGGGGCACCTCCGGGACGTCGCTGTAGTACTGCTTGACGAATTCCTGGACGGCGTCGGTCGGTGCGCTATCCTTGCTGCCGTCTAGGATGAAGTTGCGCTGGCCGATGAGCCTGCCGCCGCGCACGTAGAGCATCTGGATGGCTGCGCCGCGGTCGTCCTTGACCACCGCAACGATGTCGCGGTCCTGCTCGTCGTCGCTGAGGACCTTCTGCTTTTCGAGCACGCTTTCGAGCGCGGTGATGCGGTCGCGCAGGGCAGCGGCCTTTTCGTACTCCTGGGTCTGCGAGGCCGCCTCCATTTCGCACTTGAGCGCGTCGATGACGCCGGCCTCCTTCCCGTTGAGGAAGTCGACGACCTGCTGGACGACCTGTTTGTACTCCGCTTTGTCGGCGAGGCCCGCGCAGGGCGCAAGGCACTGTCCGAGGTGAAAGTAGAGGCATGGGCGCTGCTCCTCCCGGCCGCTCCAACTCTTGCCGCACGGGATGAGTGGGAAGACCTTGTGCAGCAGTTGGAGCGTCTCGCGAACTGCGTACGCGCTGGTGTAGGGCCCGAAGACCCGCCCCGAACCCTTGCGCGGGTTGCGCGTGAATAGGACGCGTGGGAACGCCTCCTTGGTGACGACGATGAAGGGATAACTCTTGTCGTCACGCAGGCGCACGTTGTACGGCGGGCGGTGCTCCTTGATGAGGTTGCACTCCAGCACGAGCGCCTCAAGTTCGCTGTCGACGACGATCCACTCGATATCAGCGACCCGGTGGACCATGCGCTCGATCCGGACGCCGTGGTTTGCCGACTTCCGGAAGTAGGAGCGAACGCGCGAGCGCAGGTCGACCGCCTTGCCGACGTAGAGCACGCCGCCCTTCTGGTCCCGGTAGATATAGCAGCCGGGCTTCTTGGGGACGGACTTCAGGCGCTCGGTGACGCGGTCGGGGAGGCTTGCTGGTGGCATCGGGTCTCGGTTACTAGAAGAGTGTCCCTTAATCGTACAATTTAGGCGCGTTGAAGAAGTCCGCAGTGCCCTTTGTGATCATCTTCGTCGGCCTCGCCGGGCTGTTGCTGTGGGTGCGGTTCGCGGATCGCGGTATCGAGCCCGTCAAGAAGGCTAGCGCGAGCGAGCTGACTAAAGTGGCGGAGGACGTTCTTCCGGAAGCGCCAGTGCCTGACGCTTGGTCCGGCTCGAAGTACACGACCGTGACGCGTGCAGTTCTGAGCAAGGACGCGCGCTCGCTGGTTGACGCGATCGGGTCGCCAGATTTCAAGCAGCGAGTCAAGGAGCAGTTCGTCGAGGAGATTGAGGCGGCGGTCTCCGACCCGCCCAAGGTCGTGGCACACGGCAGCGGGATCGGGGAGTGGGTAGAGATGCAGATCGCGCTCACCGATTCGCGGCTCGCGCTTCACGACAAAGGCGCGGCGCTCGGTACGTTGACGGCGTTGGCGAGCGCGACATCGATGGCGCTAGGAACCGCTACAGACTTCGACCAAATGCAGGCTGCGGAGGTTTCGCGGCTTAGGTTCTTGAGTTGGGCTACCAAGGGGTTGCAGGACGGAGAGTGGACGAAGGCCGAGGCAGCCAAGATTTCAGAGATGTGCCTGCCAGCGGCCCACCGCGAGGCATTGGGCGCGGCGATCCAGCGGCGGTTCCTGGCTGACGACATCAAGAAGATCGCCGAAGCGAGCCAATCGACGGACATGAAGTCGGCGGTCTCGGCTGCCCTCTACGACGAGCCACCAGCCGACGTTGGGAAACTGCTCAGTGCGATGCTGTTCCGGCACCCGCGCGTGTTTGATCCGGTGCTGACGGCCAAAGCGGGCGCGGAGTCGATCAACCAGTTATGCAAGGCGCTTGCGGGCCCTTGGCCGGGCCCTGAGAAGGTTCTTGACCTGGTGGCACAGGTGCAGGCTCCCTGGACGGACTTCATGGCGTTTCTGGCGAAGGGGGACACTTCGGCTGTCGCTGACATCCAAGGGCTGACGCAAAGGATCAACTCGACTGAGAACCCAGTCGGACTGGCGCTGTTGCACCGCGAACGAACGTCTTGGTCCAACCTCGTGCAATCGGCGTACGCGGCTGACTCGCAAGAGGCGCAGTTCCGACTGAGCGCGATGAAGGCGGCCGGTCAGGACGCGCTGTTCTCTTCGGTCCTCGATCCGCTGACGGGCAAGCCCTACACGATCGACGCGAAGGGGGCACACACGAGTGTCGAGGATGTCGGCGACAGGTACCCGTTCGTGAAGGCGCTTGCGGGCTCGCCGCTCAAGATCTGAGGGCTACTGATTCTTGAGCCGGTCTTCGAGTTTCTCCAGTTCGGAGTCGATGTCGTCGAC
>DATLWQ010000186.1:0-3550 GCA_035576225.1 Fimbriimonadaceae bacterium
GGCGCATCAAAGAGTCGGGACTTGTGCACGCTCTCGTTTGAGGACGCCGTCGCCCGACTGGGCGACTTCCGGCACCGCGGCTGGCGGCTCGGCACCGACCGCATGCGCGAGTTCCTGCGACGGCTAGGGCTGGAAGACAAACTCGGCTCTCCCGATGACTCGGGACTTGTGACCGGTGACCCTGATCCCGCCTCCCGTACTGCGCCACCACCTGTTCGTTTCGCGTCTCCCGTTACGCGCTCCCCACAATACATCCACGTCGCAGGAACGAACGGAAAGGGAAGCGTCTGCGCCTATCTGCAGTCGATCCTCTTTGAGCAAGGCTTGCGCGTCGGTGCGACGTATTCTCCGTACGTCTACGACGTCCGAGAGAGGGTCCAACTTGATCGCGATCTGATCAGCAAGGAGGACTTTGCGCGACTGACGGAGAGGCTCCTTGAAATAGGGGAGACGATGGAGGGCACAGAGTTTGGCGGGCCTACGGAGTTCGAAATGAAGACAGCCCTCGGATTCCTCTACTGGGCTGAAAAGAAGGCGGACTACGTCGCGCTCGAGGTCGGCATGGGGGGACGGCTCGATGCGACGAACGTCGTCGATCCCGCGTGCTCGGTGATCGTCAGCATCGGGCTCGACCACACAGAGCACCTCGGCGATACGCTCGCCAAGATCGCTTACGAGAAGGCGGGGATCATCAAGCAGGGAAGGCCCGTGGTCGTTGGAGACCTGCCAGCCGAGGCATTGGAGGCCGTCCTCGACGTTGCGGGACAACGGGCTGCGCCGGTGTTGATCTTCGGTCGCGATGTTTCTTGGGAAAACGGAACGGTGAAAACGCCTAGCGCCACGTATGAAGGCATCGTGCCAGGAATCAAGGGTGCCGCACAGGGCCACAACGTCGCACTGGCGGTCGCTGCCATTGAGGCGGCTGGCGCAATGCGCGATCCGTCTGTTGTTCCACTCGGTGCGTGCAAGGCGCGTCTGCCTGGTCGCTTTGAGGTGCGGCAGTACAAGGGTCGAAAGTTCATCCTCGACGGCGCGCACAACCCCCAGGCGGCCGATCACCTCATCGCGACCCTCAGGCGGGAGGGCGTCGACCTGCCGGTCTCGCTCATTACTGGCCGTCTGCAAGGCCATCCGGTCGCGCCGTTCTTCGCGGCGCTCGCGCCGGCGGTGGGGAAGGCGTGGGTCGCCAAGATCGACTTCCATCGAGCCCTAGAGCCGATCGAGGTGATCGAATCTGCGCCGGAACTCGCCTCAGCGCTGCCGTGCGGTTCCGCGAGGGAGGCCCTCGATGCGGCGATCGAAGGCACAGCGGCTGGGGGCACGGTCCTCGTGACCGGTTCGTTCTACATCGTCGGCGAAGTCGGAAACCTCATTAGCGCCGGATAGATCGAACCCTTTGTGCCTGTGGTGACACTCAGTTGCATGGAACTGAGGCACTTTCTATTCATAGCGGGCATCGCCATGGCGGGTGTCACCCTCGAAGGATGTACGGCCGCCGCCGCGCAACAGGCCAAGGGCCAGCCGCAGAGCGACGTGGAACTCGTCGTCTTTGCAAACGACTTTGCAATGGTCAACGACGTCCGCAACGTCTCACTCAGGAGCGGGCTCAACGACGTCTCGCTGACCGGCGTGAGCGACATGATTGATCCTAGTTCGGCCGTCTACTTTTGGCCGGAGGGAAAGTCGCACGACGTCGTCTCGTCGACCTACGAGCGCGGGCTGCAGAGCGGGCGTGACCTGCTTGCAGCGAACATCGGCAAGCGGGTCTCACTCGTCTACCGGGGCCAGGACGGCCGGGTCGCTGAGCGCGAGGAGGGAGTCCTTGAGTCGGCGAACCCTGGCGACATTATCGTGCAGGTCGGCGACAAGCACGTCTTCAACCCCGACGCCACCATCGAAGTCCCCGACTCGGACGGAACCGCGACTGTGCCTGGGCTGAGGGCACAGATCGATTCCAAGTCTTCTGGCGTCGATACGCTCGGCGTCTCGTACCTCACCCGCGGGCTCTCGTGGAGCGCCGACTACGTGGCTGTGCTGCCTGCAGACGAGGAGAAGATGGACCTCCAGGCTTGGGCCACCATCTCGAACAGGACGGGAACGACGTTCAACGCGTCGAGCATCCACTTTGTGGCCGGCTCGCCGAACCGATCCGCGATCGCCGGCCTCAGCAAGGACGAAGGAGTCCTCTACTCAAATAGACAAATGGCGGAACTCAGTAAGAGCGCCGATCAGAAGCCAAGACAGATCGAGTCCCTCGGTGAACTCCACGCGTATCCGTACGAGGCGAGGGCTACAGTCTCCCCAAACCAGGATAGCCGTGTCGAGATGCTCCAAGCGAATGTCGGCGTGTCGCGCGACTATGCGGTCCGCCTTTCATCACTAGGCTCCTACTACGAGAACTATGGCAGGCCCGAGCAGCGCGTTCCTGCAACTTTGAGCATCGCCTTCAAGAACAGCGAGCAGCAGGGCCTTGGCTCGCCGCTCCCGGCCGGCAAGGTGCGCTTCTATGAGCCGGGCAAGAACAGTGCGCTGCGTTACATTGGCGCGGCAGGAATCAGCGATACGCCGAAAGACGCCAAGCAGACCTTGACGATCTCCAACGTCTTCGACGTTTACGCTGAGAGGACGGTCTCCCAGGCAACGAGGGTCGACAAGCACACGGTCTCACGCACAGTCTCGGTTACGGTCCACAACGAGAAGGACCACGCCGTGGACGTGAGGCTCGTCCAAGACTTCTATCAGAACTGGAAGATCGCGACGGAGTCCGTAGAGAGCAAGAAGATCAGCGCGCAGATGGCGCAGTGGACGGTGAACGTGCCGAGCGGTGGGCAGGTGACACTGACTTACACCGTCCTCTTGAAGTAGAGCAGGCGTCAGGTCCGGATCGTTGCGTCGATGACGCAGTCCTTCACGAGGTTTGCGTTCTTGACGATGGTGGCGATGAGTTCCAGTTCCGCCTTGAGGTCAGTTGGACCGCCCTTGATCGGCTTGATGACGCCGCGCACGTAGGCGACGCCGTGCAAGACCTGAAGATCCATGCCCGTGATATCGATCATGCGCTTGGTGAACTCGCTTCTGACCTTCTTGCGTGTGCGGATGTCCTCGACTGTCGCCATAGTGGGATTGTAGCAAAAGCAGGGCCCGGAAGCAAACGCTTCCGGGCCGATTTATTTGCCAGTTCTCGACGGGCTACTCTTCGGTCTCTGTGGCAAGCAGTCCCTCGGAGAGCGAGCCGCGCTTCGACCACCAGATCGCAATGCCGAGCGCGATCGCTGCGCACGCGGTGATCGTGTAGAGCACGCCTTCGCTCAGCGGCTTGATGACCACTGGGGCCAGCAACAGGGCGACCAGGTTCATGACCTTGATCAGCGGGTTGAGCGCTGGGCCGGCGGTGTCCTTGAACGGGTCGCCGACCGTGTCGCAGACGACGCCCGCCTTGTGGGCGTCGGTTCCCTTGCCGCCGTGCAGGCCGTCCTCGATCAGTTTCTTGGCGTTGTCCCAAATGCCGCCGGAGTTGGCGAGCAGGACCGCCGTCAACTGACCGGACAGG
>DATLWQ010000187.1:0-12812 GCA_035576225.1 Fimbriimonadaceae bacterium
CCTGCGAGAGTGCCATGGCCGTCGTGACCGCAAAAGCAACGCAAACAGCAAGCGTCTTGCACTTGTTAAGCATCAAAAACCACTCCTGGGGACGAACCCCCAGCGAACTCAAACGTATTCTCGTAACCTCGGACCGGCCTGGCGACCGATCCATCTGAATCAGGGCACAATTCGCGCCCAATGACACTTTGATCTTACACGACTCGGGCCACTAATGACAACAAGGGCATATTTTCAGCCTAAATCCCAGTCCATTTGCTAGGTCGTCCGCCGATCGTCGCCAGCAAGTTCACGGGCGCGCTGCGCTCGCTCGATCACCTCGAGGGCGTCTTTGGCCGCGTTCTGTTCGGCATCTTTCTTCGATCTGCCGTAGCCCTCACCGAGCACTTCGTTGTCTAGAAGGACTGATACAGTGAACCTCCGATCGTGCTCGTTGCCGCTCTCCTTAGAGACCCTGTAGTCCGGCGTCTTGCGCCAGTTCGCCTGCGCGACCTCCTGCAGTTTCGACTTGTAGTCGTGCGGGTTGACGTCGCCCTCGTTCACCCTCTTGAGGTACGGGTGGAGCTGCTCCAGCACGAACCACCGCGCCTTCTCCATCCCAGACTCGATGTACACCGCGCCCACGACCGCCTCGAAGATGTCGCACAGAGTAGACGGCCTTCTGCGCCCGCCAGTCGCTTCTTCACCGTTCGTCAGGATCAGGTGCTGGTCGAGGCCGAGTTTCACCGCAGTCTCGGCGAGTGGACCCTCCTGCACCACGCTGGACCGCGCCTTGCTCATCACCCCCTGGTCCCAGTCGGGGTGGTGCTCGTACAAGTACTGCGCAACCACCAGGCCGACCACTGCGTCCCCCAGGTACTCGATGCGCTCATAACTGTCCCGCACGGAGTCCTTGGCCGCCGACCTGTGCGTCATCGCGAGCCTGAAGAGCGTTTCGTCCTTAAGCGGGATGTCCTTAGGGATCATCTCTAAACCGTTGCGAGCGTACTTGCGATGCGGGAAACACCCTCGCGGATGTCCGCCTCGCTCGTCGCGTAACTCAGCCTTAGGTGGCCCGGGCCGTAGAAGACCGAACCGGGCACCGAAGCCACCTTCGCTTCATCCAGCAAGAACTCTGCCAGAGCGAGGTCGTCCGCGAATCGTCCACCTAGGTACGCGCTGACGTCAGGGAAGACGTAGAACGCGCCCATCGGCACGTTCGTCGTCACCCGGGGCACTTCGCGCAACAGCGAAACGATCAGGTCGCGCCGCTTCTCAAACGTCTTGCGCATAGCCTCAGTCTCCTCCTTCGGGAGCCGCATGGCCGCGATTGCACCGTATTGGCTGAACGTCGTCGCTCCGCTCGTCACCTGGTCCTGCAGGTTCGTCATCGCCTTGATCACGTCGAGCGGCGCGGCCGCGTAACCGATCCGCCAACCGGTCATCGCAAAACTCTTGCTACAGCCGGAGACCGTGACGGTCCTGTCCTGAGTCTCCTTGGAAAGCGTCGCGATGCTGACGTGCTGCGCACCGTAGACGAGGTTCTCGTAGATCTCGTCCGTGACGATCCACAGGTCGCGCTCCTCGGCGAGTTTCGCGATGCCTTCGAGGGTCTCGCGAGGGAAGACGGCGCCGGTCGGGTTCGTCGGGCTGCAAAACACGATCGCGCGAGTCCTGGAATTACAGGCCGCGGCGATCTGCCCCACGTCGGGCACGAACCCAGTCGCTGCGGACGAGGACACGATCACCGGCTTCGCTCCGGCAAGCCGCACCTGCGACTCGTAGGTCATCCAGAACGGCGCGGGGAGCACGACCTCGTCGCCTGGGCCGACCAAGATCTGCAGCGCGTTATAAAGGCACTGCTTTCCGCCCGTGCCAACGATGATCTGTTGCGGAGCGTAGGTCAGCCCGTTCACGCGCAAGAGTTTCTCTGCGATCGCTTCGCGCAGCGCCATGTCGCCCGGCGTCGGTGTGTAGCGCGTCTTTCCTTGGTCGAGCGCGGTCTTGCCCGCTTCGACGATGCTCTTCGGTGTGTCGAAGTCGGGTTCGCCCGCCGCAAAGTTGACGACGTTGATGCCGTCGGCCTTCATCTGCTTCGCCTTGCTCGACATGGCAAGGGTCGGTGATGGTTTCAGAAGCGATGCTCTCTCAGAAAGATGGGCGCGTGTCACCTGCGCCGATATTACCTCTGGAGCATAATCATCCCGTGCCCAGAAAGCGCCTCCCCGTGTGGCTCTTCGTCCTGCCGGTGCTCGTGCTGGTGGGGTGCCTCGTGCACTTGGCGATCGGAGGGGGCAGTTCGCAACTCAATCTCGTCAACATCGTTCCGAACCTCTTGCGCGGCAACGTCGGCGGCGACAACGCGAACATCATCCTTTGGCAGATCAGGATTCCGCGCACTCTGGCGGCTCTGTTGGCTGGCGGAGTCCTCGGTGCAGTCGGCGCAGTCTTCCAGGCGTTCTTCCGCAACCCTCTCGCCGAGCCGTACGTCATCGGCGTCTCCAGCGGCGCAGGCTTCGGCGGCACAGTCGCAGTAGTTCTTGGTCTCACACAGGCGGCGCACACGCTCGGCGTCGTCGGGCTCGCCTTCCTCGGCGGACTCGGCTCGCTGTGGATGGTCATGGCCCTCGCGCGGCGCAGAGGAGGCCTCCAGGTACACACTCTCCTACTTGCGGGCGTCGTCGTCGGGGCGATGCTCTCGGCGATGATGACCACTGTGCTCATGATGGGCGGCTTCGATACCGGCAAGGTGCTCAAATGGCTGCTCGGCAGCCTCACGCCCGTCTTCCCGGAGCGCCTGTGGGCGATGGCGGTCGTCCTGGTCGTCGGACTTCTGGTCCTCCAGACGCAGACCCGCTCCCTCAACGCGTTCTCCGTGAGCGAGTTCACGTCAGAGCGGCTCGGCGTCGATACCGCCCGACTGCGGACGGTCGTGCTACTCGCCGGGACGGCGATGGTCAGCGTCGTGGTCGGCTCCGTAGGCGTGATCGGCTTTCTCGGCCTCATGGCGCCGCACATCGCGCGCCGCCTCGTCGGTCTCGATCTGCGCTATTCGCTCGTCGCGTCAGCGTTCGTCGGCAGTCTCCTCTTGCTCTTCTCTGACCTCGTGGCACAGAACCTTCACGAAGGGATCGAGGTTCCGGTCGGTGCAGTTACCGCGCTGCTCGGCGCACCGGCGCTCTTGTGGCTACTCAAGAAAGAGGGCTAGCCCCTATTTCGCGTAAGGGCTGCAGAGCGGATCGCCGATCACCAGGTCCTTCCACTTCAGAACCAATGAAGCCGAATAGAAACTCTCAGCCAGGTTCCGCCCCGACGTGTACCGGTCGAAAAGGATCGACGGGTCAGCCAAAGCAAAAGTGTAAGGCTCGCTGACGTACCCCTTGATCCCCGTCACCCCGTTCGCGATCAAATCCGCGATCAGGCTCTGCCCGCCGGTCGTGTGGTTGAACGTGCGGCCGCTCGTGCTGACGAACGTCTCGCACAAAGCCCCAGGCAAGAAGTGAATCTTCTTGTACGTGTCGAGGTTGAACGCCGAGTCGTTGCTGCCCCAACTCGCGTATCCCATGACGGGCTGCGGCGGGGCGACGAACGCAGCCGTCGTCTCCAGCGTCGCGTCGAACCCCTTCTTGGCAAGCACCTGGTCGGCCTCGGCGAGTGTCTTCTGCATGTCGCCGTACCCCGAGCCGTTGCGGTTGCCCGCCTCGTCGAAGAAGAACGGCCCCTTGCTCGCCTTGGCGGCCAAGGAGTGGTCGACCAGCGCCTTCGCGTCGTTGACGTCGTATCCGTCCAGCCGCGTCACCAGGTAGAAGCCGTACTTCTTGCTCGAGAACGGCTCGTCCTTCTTGTAGTACGGGTTGATCCTGCTCCTGATGTCCGCCTCGTCCGGACGGTTGTTCATCGGCGTAAACGGCACGTCCATGGCGGCGAGCAGTGCGTCGACGGAGTACGTCTTGACAGCGATCCGGATCGGAATCCCCTTGGTCAGCACGATGTAGTCGATCTGGTGCGGGCTCTTCTTGATCGCGTCACGGACCTTGTCCTCGATCGCGCTCTTGTACTCGCTCTCGGTGACCTCCTCGGTCCGACTGACGTCCACGAACACCACGTTCTCCCGAGGGATCTTGCGCATCGCGCGGTAGTACGAGCCGATCTCCACGCTCTCCATGCTGGGCTGGTTGATGACGACCATCACGTGGTCGGCCGGGCTGTCCTGTTGGAGGGCGCCGATTGCGAAGAGAAGGCAGGTTGCGAGCATTACTTAAGTGTCCGACGTCCGCGACGGGTCCTTTTGTTGACCTTGACCACCGCTTGGGCGATCTCCCGGTACATTTTCGCGCGAGCAGTCGCGCCCTTGACGAAGCCGAGTTTTCGCTCCTTGTGCGTGTTGCTCACCCCCCTCAGGACGACCTTGAGGACCGTCGCCTTCAACCGCTTTGCGTAGGTCGTTATCGTGACCTCGGCGCCCATCCTGATCTCCGGCAGGAAAGGCACCGCCTCGAACAGCCTGCGGTACATCGCGCGCTGGCCGCTCAGGAAGGGCGTGATCACCTGCCCCGTGTCGCTCCAGAACTTTCCGCCCCGGAAGACGCCGATGCACATGTCGCAGTGCCCGTTGAGAAGCGGCCGGATGATCTGGTCGACGTGGTTCGGCCGCAGACCTACGAGGTCCGCGTCGATGAACGCGATGATGTCCGCGTCCGTGTGCGCGACGCCCGCGCACATCGCCCCGCCTTTGCCGACGTTAAAGGGAAGTTCAACGACTCGCACGCCCTCGAACTGTCTCGCCACCGCGACCGTGTTGTCGGCCGAGCCGTCGCTCACGACGATCACTTCGTTGACCAGTGCCGCCTCGAGCACGGCGCGGATCGCGACGTCGATCCTATGGCCTTCGTTATACGCCGGGATCACGACCGCTGCGCGCAGCGGTCGGTTGGGTGGTACAAAGTGCGCCTGGCCCTTAGCCGAGGAGCCCACGACCTTCCAGCCGTGCCCTGACCTTCGCCTCGATCTTCGACGTCGCATAGTTGAACGAATGCCCGACCGAGCCAAGGCCGGGGCTCAACGGCAGGATATACCGCATATTCCGGCGCGAATGCTGGGGGTTCCAGCGTCGCTTGTACGGTTCGTCTCCCCTCAGGAAGTCGAACACCGTGCAGCCTTCGTCGATCGCACTTAATAGCGAACTAGCCACAAGCAGCGTTCCAGGAGACAGGGCTTTTTGCCGTGGGTCGAACCCACATTGGTAGAAGAACCGGGTCCCTCCCACCTGCATACAGTAGATCACACCGGCAGGATCGCCCCCCACAGACATGACTTTCATCCGCAGGTGCCCGGCCTCCGCAAGCGACTGCGCAGCCTCCCTGTGGAAATCTCTCAGCCTCCTCGTCGCGAACGCCCCCGGCAGCCCTCGCCTGCGCCACCTCTGCCCGTGCAGTGCAAAGAACGCCTCCAACGCGTCTCGTGTCCGCTCAGGGGTGGTTTCCTCGATCTTCGCCTCGCCCGTTGCAAACGGTTTCTTGTCCAGTCGGCGGCAGTCGAACCGAAGGCTCTTGCTCAGGCCCGAGAGGTACTCCTCGTAGTCGCCCGGCAAGTCCAAAGTCAGGCACACCGCCTGTTCGATCTGCGTCGCACACTCCAAGTCGAGCCCAGCGTCCTCTCGCACCTGGTGCAGGTCCAGCAAGTCCACATCGCCCAGTGAACGCACGTGCCTGACCAACGACTCCTGGAACCGCGCCTCGAAGCCTCTCCGCACCAACGGATGTAGATAGTCGCTCTGCCCCGTGCCGATCGCCCGCAGACTGCGCCATAGACCGTTCGAGCGGTCCAGCGGAAACAGCCCGACCAGGTCGTGCCCCTCGCGCGCGGCAACGATGTGCGGCTCGTGAAAACGACCGAAGTGCCGCCACCACGCGCGCTGCCATGCAGGGGTCTGAAACGGCGTCGCCCACGCGGCGTCTTCCAAGAGCGAAGACCACTCCGCGCCGAGGCGCTCATCGAAGATGTCGGTGAGGACTTCGACCTTCAGCAAGGCGTCTAGTGCGTCCCGGCGGCCTGCGCGCAGAACTCTTTGATCTGGCCGGCAGCGAACCGCACCTGCTCATCGCTGAGGTGCGCGTGGATCGGCAGGCACAGCACCTCGCGCGACGCGCGCTCCGTCTCGGGCAGGCTCCCCTCTCCCTTGCCGAACGCGCGGTACGGGTCGTGCAGGTGTAGCGGCACCGGATAGAAGATCGCGCTACCGACCTCCTTCTCGCGCAGGTGGGCCATCAGCCCGTCGCGGTCCGTGCTGCGGACGGTGAATTGGTGCCAGATGTGGTTGTTGCCAACGGCGGTCACCGGCGTCACCACCGGAGTGTCAGCAAGTTCCTCAACGTAGATCTCCGCAACGCGCGAGCGCTTCTCGTTCCACTCGGGTAGCCGCTTCCACTTTGCGCACAGCACCGCCGCCTGGATCTCCGCCATGCGGCTCGTGTAGCCCAGATCGTCGTAGTAGTACCTCTCCTTGCCCATGCCGTGGATGCGCAGCGAGAGCGACCGCTCCTTGATTTCGTCGTCGTTCGTGATGATCAGCCCGCCGTCTCCCGCCGCACCGATGTTCTTCGTCACGTAGAAACTGATCCCAGCCGCCTTGCCGAACGCGCCCGCGTACTCCCCGCCGTTGTGAGCCAGGATCGACTGCGCCGCGTCCTCGATCACCGCCAGCCCATGCGCGTCCGCGATCCTCATGATCTCCCGGATGTCGCACAGTTGACCATAGAGGTGGATCGGCAGAATCGCCTTCGTCCGCGGTGTGATCGCAGCCTCAATCAGCGAGGGGTCGATGTTGAAGGTCGCCGGATCGATGTCCACGAACACGGGCGTGGCGCCTAGTTGCGCGATCACCTCGACGCTCGCCACAAAAGTGAAAGCGGTGGTGATGACCTCGTCGCCAGGGCCGATCCCTGCGGCCTGCAGCGCGATCTTCAGCGCGTCGGTCCCGCTGTTGACCGCGATGCCGTGCTTCACGCCGTGCGCCTTCGCGACCTCCTCTTCGAGTTGTTTCCCCCACTTGCCCAGCACGAACGCGCTGGAATCGAAGATTTCGGCGATCGCGGCGTCGATTTGTGGGCGCACCTCGGCTGTCGTGGCGTTCAGGTCAAGGAAGGGGACTTTCATCGTGCCTCTGAACATCGATTGTATCCCTTATGCCTAGCGCCGTCTGGGTCAGAATGGCGTTCGTGCGGATTCCGTTTCCCGTCGTCCTAGCGAGCGCCTCACCCAGGAGGCAGGAACTCCTGCGCCGCCTCGTCGACGGGTTCGAAGTCCTCCCCGCACACCTCGATGAGGACGCCCTGGTCGATCCCGATCCCTGGGTGACGGCCCAGCGCATCGCGCGGGAAAAAGCCCTCGCCGTCTCCGCACTAAGGCCCGATGCGCTTGTGATCGCAGGTGACACGGTCGTTGCAGTCGAAGAAGTCGGCGTCTGGCGACAACTGGCCAAACCGCGAGACGCGGCGCACGCCGAGGAAATGCTCGCAGACCTCTCCGGCCGCACACACACCGTCGTTACTGGCGTCTGCTTGCGATGGCCGTCCGGAATGTCCGCCTTCACCGAAACGGCGCGCGTGACCTTCCGCAAGTTGGACAAAGGCGAGATCGCGCGCTACGTCGCGACCGGCTCCCCACTAGACAAGGCAGGAGCCTACGGCCTCCAGGACGAGTCGCAGGACTTCATCGAGCGCGTCGAGGGTGACGTCGATACCGTCATCGGCCTCCCCGTCGCACGCCTGCAAGAGGCCCTCCAAGCGGTACGATAGGGCGGGGTCGGAACATGAAACGACGTGAGTTCTTGCAGGTTGCGGGGGCGGTCGGGATCGGTACCATGATGCAGGTCAAGGTCGGCCCCGAAAACGACACCGCAAAGATGAAAGCGCCCAAACGACAGGGCAAGTCTATGGTCGGCTACGCCGACAAGCCGATCGACAAAGTCAGGGTCGGCTTCATTGGCGTCGGCGCGCGAGGTAGCGGCCACGTCCAGCAGATGCTGGCGATCGACGGTGTGGAAGTCGTCGCGATATGCGACCTCTACAAAGACCTCGCAGAAAGAAGCGCAAAACACTGCGTCGACGCTGGCCGCAAGGCGCCCGACATCTACCATGGCGACGCGATGCAGTACAAGAAGATGCTCCACCGCGGCGATATGGACATGGTCGTCATCGCTACGCCGTGGGAGTGGCACGTCCCTATGTCCTGCGAGGCCATGCTCTGCGGCTACCACGCCTTCTGCGAAGTCCCTGCCGCCTATCACATCGAGGACTGCTGGCGCCTCGTCGACACCGCCGAAAGGACAAAGCGCCACTACATGATGCTTGAGAACGTCAACTACGGGCGCGAAGAACTCATGGTCCTCAACATGTGCCGCCTCGGCGTCTTCGGTGAACTCCTCCACGGCGAGGCCTCCTACATCCACGACCTGCGCACACAGATGTACGAGATGGATCGCGGCACCGGCTCGTGGCGCACCATCCACTACCAGACGCGCAACGGCAACCTCTATCCGACCCACGGCCTCGGACCGGTCTCGCACTATCTCGGCATCAACCGCGGCGACCGCTTCGACTACATGACATCAGTGAGTAGCCCGTCCCGCTCGCGCGCGATCTTCCTGGAAGAGCACCCCGACAAGTTCCCGCCGGGCAACAAGTGGTCGAAGGACGAGTTCGTTTGCGGCGACCTCAACACCTCGATCCTCAAGACCGTCAAAGGAAAGACCGTCATGGTGCAGTGGGACGAGCAGTTACCGCGCCCCTACACGCGCCTCAACTTCCTCCAGGGCACCAAGGGCACCTGGGGCGGTTTCCCCAACAGGTGCGTCATCGAAGGCGTGAGCAAGTCCACCGACACTTGGGACCAGGACGCCGACCTCCAGAAGTTCTACGAAAAGTACGACCACCCGCTGTGGACCCACGTCGCCAACCTGCCCAACAACCAAGGCGGCCACGGCGGCATGGACTTCGTCATGCTCTGGCGCATCGTCTACTGCCTGCGCAACGGCCTTCCGCTCGACCAGGACTGCTACGACGGCCCCACCTGGTCGGCGGTCGGCCCGCTCAGCGAGTGGTCCGTCGCCAACCGCGGCCAGTCCATCGACTTCCCGGACTTCACGCGCGGAGCGTGGAAGGACCACCAACCAAAGAACATCGAGATATAAAGAAATGGCTCTCGCATCGACCGAACTCAAGACCGACTTCCAGCGCGACGGCTACGTCGTCGTCCGTGGCCTCTTCTCGGGCCCCATCCTCGCCGACATGCAGCGCGACTTCGACCGCATCGTCGATCAACTCGTCGCCAGTGGGGAAGACCTCAACGCCCGCTGGCTCGGAGCCGAAGGCATCGGCCCCGCCGACAGCGTTGTACTGCACACGCACAACGTCCAGCAATACTCGGCGGTCTGGCTGCGCGCCGTCCTGCACGAGCCGTTTCTCGATGCCGCGCGCGCACTGCTTGGCGAAGACATCGTCCTGCACCATACAAAACTCTTCGTCAAACCGCCCGAGAAAGGAGCGCCCTTCCCGATGCACCAGGACTGGGACTACTTCCCGACCGAAAAGGACACCATGCTCGCAGGCATCGTCCACCTCACCGAGGCGACAGACGAGATGGGCTGCCTACGCGTCGTGCCCGGCTCGCACAAACTCGGCCGCATCGAAGCATCCCACGGCAACGCTAAGGAGTTCGTCGAGGAGCACCGCTTGGAGGACGCAGTCCCGATCGAGGCGCAACCCGGCGACGTCGTCTTCTTCCACTACTTCACCATCCACGGCTCCATGCCCAACACGAGCGACAAGGTCCGCAAGACCGTCCTCATTCAGATGCACTCCGGCGACGACCGGGTCGAAGAAGGCAACCTCCACCCCGACGAGTCGCTCGCCATCAGCGGCTTCAACCGCCGCATGACCCGCGAACGCGCCAACCGCGCAGAGTAGTTACGGCACCGATTCGACGATCACCGGGCGATAAGAGCAATCGTGCCCGACGATAATGATTGCGCTCGCTATGCTCGCTCCGGTGCCGTGTACGGTCGCAAGCGTCTGGCCCTTTTCGACGCTATCACCGACCTCCACGTGCAGCACGATCCCCACAGTCGGATCGATCTCGTCCTCCTTGTGCTTCCGTCCCCCGCCCATGTCGACCACCGCCTGACCGATCGCGCGCGCATCGATCCTCTCGACCCACCCACTGCTCGCAGCACGCACCTCCGTCATAGACGAAGCCACACACCAGTCCTCGCTGTCAAACACCGAAAGATCTCCACCCTGCGCACCAAACCACTCCTTCGCCTTCGCCAGCGTAAGCCCCGAATCCAAGGCACGCTCCGCATCCGAGCGCGACCCCTTTCCTGTAGCCGAAAGAGCCAACCCCGCAAAGTGCAGGCACAGATCCCGAAACCGCCCCCTCTCCTCGCCCTTCAGCACTCGGATCGCCTCTTTCACCTCAAGCGCGTTCCCCACCGCGCGCCCCAGCGGCTGATCCATGTCGGTAATCGAAGTGTGCAAGTCCAAGCCGCACAACTTGGATGTATCAAGGAGCGCTCTAGCAAGACCCTCCGCCTCCGGCAGGGTCTTCATAAACGACCCCGACCCGCACTTCACGTCCAGAATCACGACCTCGGCCCCGCCCGCGATCTTCTTCGAAAGGATCGAAGAAACGATCAGAGGCACGCTCGCCACAGTCCCCGTCACGTCGCGGATCGCGTAAAGCCGCTTGTCCGCTGGTGCAAGCCTAGGCGTCTGCCCCGTCAGAGCCACCCCGATGGCGGCCGCCTGCGCCTTCATCTCCTCCGGCGAAAGATCGAGCCGAAAACCCGGGACCGACCCCAGTTTGTCGACGGTCCCTCCGGTGATCCCGAGTCCGCGCCCCGACATCTTCACCACAGTCAGCCCACAAGACGCCAACAAGGGAAGAAGAACGATCGAAGTCTTGTCGCCCACGCCGCCCGTCGAGTGCTTGTCCACCCAGGGCTTCGGCAGCCCCGTCAGATCGACCCGCTCGCCGCTGTGCGCCATCGCAAGCGTCAGGTCAGCAGTCTCCTGCGGCGACAACGGATTGTCAAATGCGGCGTGCAGCCACGATGTCAGATCCGCGTCGCTCAAAGAACCGTCTGCAGCACCGTTCGCAATAAACGCCAGTTCCTCTGCGGTGTGCGTTCCGCCGTCGCGCTTCTGAGCAATCAAGTCGCCGATCTGCATCAGAACTTGTACGGCGCCCTGTGCACGCCCTTCTCGGTCACGATCGCGGTGATCAGTTCGCCAGGCGTCACGTCGAACGCCGGATTGAAGACGGGGCACCCCTCCGGCGCAACCTGGTGTCCATCTATCCGTGTCAGCTCGCTTGCGTCCCGCTCTTCGATCGGAATCATGGACCCGTCGCGCAGCATCGGGTCGAGCGTCGATGTCGGCGCAGCGATGTAGAAGGGAACGCCGTGGTGCTGCGCGCACACGGCGAGCATATAGGTGCCGATCTTGTTCGCTGTGTCGCCGTTGTGCGCGATGCGGTCGGCACCCGCGATCACCAAGTCGACCGCCCCGGCAGCCATGAGCGAAGCAGCTGCACCGTCCGCGATCGACTTAAAAGGGATCCCGTCGTGCAACAGCTCCCATGCGGTCAGGCGGATCCCCTGCTGTCGGGGCCGAGTCTCGCACGAATAGACCATCTCGACCTTGCCCTCTTCGTGCGCGGTCCTGATCACCCCGAGCGCAGTCCCGTGCCCCGCCGTCGCGAGCGAACCCGTGTTACACACGGTTAGAATCCGCGAAGAAGGGTGTACGAGCGCCGAACCGTTGCGCCCTATCGCCTGGTTCATTGCGACGTCCTCGCGCTCGATCTCCTGCGCCTCCGCCAACACCCTCTCAAACGACTGGTCTTCCATCGCGCCGATCCGGTCCAGCGCCCAAAAGAGGTTCACCGCGGTCGGCCTAGAGGCGGCCAGCCCGGCCCTCGCTGCAACAAGGTCGTCCCCGCTCTTCGCGGCCAGAGCCATGCCATACGCGGCCGCGACGCCGATCGCCGGCGCGCCCCTCACGGCCATGTCACGGATCGCGTCGCGCACCTCCTGCCATGTCGTCAGTTCTAACCACACTTCATGAAGGGGAAGCAGGCGCTGGTCGAGCATGTGCAGGGCGCCCTCGCGCCATTCCATGGGCCGTATAGCCATTGGCGCGAGACTACCATTCGGACGGGGGTATCAATAAGAAGCGATGAAGATCCTACTGATGGAGGACAACCTGATGTGGTCGGTGCGCACCAAGAAGGGGCTAGAGGCGCTCGGTCACAAGGTGACGGTCTCGACCAAACCTGAGGCCGGGTCGCACGACCTCGCCATCGTCAACCTCGGTGCGCGCTCGTTCGACCCGATCGCAGCGGTCAAGTCCCTCAAGGCGGACGAACTCCGAGTCATCGGACACGTCGGCCACAAGGAGCAGGACAAGTGGAACGAGGGAGAGGAAGCGGGTTGCGACCAGGTCGTCAGCAACGGCTCGCTCGCAAACAGACTGGCCGCGGTCCTCGCTGGCCTACCGGTAAAATGCCCCTCAGGGACGGAGGACGACGAATGAACAAAGTTTACAAAGACGCGAAGTCCGCGCTGGACGGGCTGCTTTTCGACGGCATGACGATCATGGCCGGCGGGTTCGGACTCTGCGGGATCCCAGAAAACCTGATCCTCGCGCTGCGCGACTCAGGCGTCAAGGATCTCACGGTCATCAGCAACAATTGCGGCGTCGACGACTTCGGCATGGGCCTGCTTCTGCAGACCAAACAGATCAAGAAGATGGTCAGCAGTTACGTCGGAGAGA
>DATLWQ010000188.1:0-5028 GCA_035576225.1 Fimbriimonadaceae bacterium
GGACAGCCGTCAATTGGCCAGACAGGATCGCACCAGCGAGGAACCCACCCAGCGCCTGCGCGCCGACAAGGTTGTACTCCACGCCGTTGATGAACGTGTGCGGCTTGTGGATTGCAAAGCCAAACGCCACCAGGGCGGGGAAGGCGATCGCCAGGATGCCAGGGCCGAGAAGTTCGGTCTGTGCCGCCTTGGTCGAGATCGCCACGCACTTCGCGTAGTTCGGCTTGCTCGTTCCGGCCATGATGCCGGGGTCGGCCTTGAACTGCCTGCGAACCTCGTTGATCAGTTCGAACGCCGCGCGTCCCACCGCGTTGATCGAGAACGCGGAGAACAGGAACGGCGTGGCGCCACCGATCAGCAGGCCGAGGAAGATCTCAGGGATCTCAAGTTTCATGCCCGTGGTGGACAGGTGGCCCGTCTCGACATAGGCGTGGAACAGGGCGACTGCGGCGACCACAGCCGTGGCGATCGCGAAGCCCTTGGTGAGGGCCTTGGTCGTGTTGCCGGCCGCGTCGAGCCTTTGGACGCCCTTGCTCGCGGTCGGGTCGTCGTGTCCTGCGCCGGACATCTCGAAGACGCCCTGCGCATTGTCGCTGATCGGGCCGAACGTATCCATCGCGAGGATGAACCCGGTCGTCGTCAGCAGGCCGAGACCGACGAGCGCGATGCCGTAGAAACTCAGCAGGTAGCCGTCGTACTCTGCAGGATTGAAGATCAGCAGAGGCGTGATCAGCGAGACGACGATCGCCAGCACGCTGAACACCGAGGACTCCATGCCGTAGGCGAAGCCTGTGATGATCATCGGTGCGGGGCCGGCGGTCGACCCGTCGGCGACCTCGCGCACGGGCCGCTTGTGCAGGCTGACGTAGTAGTCGGTGAGAAGTTCGAACACGAACGCCATAACGATGCCAAAGAAGATACAGAGCCCGAACTTCCACCACTGTGCGGGGGTAGTGCTGACCGTCGTCAGAGCGGCGACCTGCGGCGTCGGGGTGGGAGCGGACTGGTCAGCGTTGCGCGCGTCATAGGCGGCGGTGACGACGTCCGAGTCTTCTTTGAAGTAGTAGAGCGGCACCGCGCCGAACTGGTCGGCGCCGATCACCCGCGCAAGGTTGACATTTGCGCCAGAGTCTGCAGCAAGCACGACGTCGCCGTCGTTGTTCGCATACAGAGACAGAGGCACTGAGTCCTCGACTGTGACCTCAAAGGCGTTGGGCTGCGAGAGCGAATCGAGGATGTGTGCGTCCTCCGACTCGATCGGGCCGACGAAGTAGTCGCTCTCCTGCTTGACCTTCGGCGGCGGCTTGGGAGCGTCCTTCTTGCTCGGGTCAGGAGCGGGCTGGGCCTCGAACTCTTTGACGTGGATCTTGTAGACCGCCCACTTGGAGTCCTTGTACCGCTCCTTGAACGAGATGAACTGCGGTGGTGCCTGCTTGCCTGCCTCCTGGCGCTTGACTGCGGCATAGTTCAGGACCTTTTCGTCGGAATCGTTGAAGTCGACTTTGCTGAACCCGCGCTTTTTGAGGATGACTGGCGCCGTGCTCAGGTCCTGTTTGAGGGCCTGCGGAACGTCCTGGTCCAGCGTGGCCTTGCTCAGTCCCATCTTGTCGACGTCGAGCGCGCTCTTCACCTCTTCGGTAGTGACTTTCCAAGTCTCCTCGTTCTTCTGCCTCGCGAGGTCGTCACGCACTTTCTGGATCGCTGCGATCTGGTCGCGGCGCGCCTCGTCCTGAGTGAGCATGTGGGTCGTCGAGATCGCCCCCGCGCCGCCGCCCATCATGAAGTAGGCGAGGACGAAACTGCCTGCGGCTGCGATGAACGCGGAGCCCCAGAACCCGCCGCGGATGGCCTTGAGCGGGTCGGCGTCGACGTCGTCCTTGCCCTTGACCATGAAGATGCCGATGATCGAGGCGACGATACCGACGCCGCGCGCGAGAAGTGCGAAGAGGATGAGTTTCATCCACGTCGACTGGTCGAAGATCGCAGAGGTGGCCGCGCCAAGCACGATGGCGGCGACCAGCGTCACTTCATAGGACTCGAAGATGTCTGCGGCCATGCCCGCGCAGTCTCCGACGTTGTCGCCGACGTTGTCGGCGATCGTGGCCGGGTTGCGGGGGTCGTCTTCGGGGATGCCGGCCTCGACCTTGCCTACCAGGTCTGCGCCCACGTCGGCGGCCTTCGTGAAGATGCCGCCTCCGACGCGCATGAACAGCGCTGCGAGCGAACCACCAAAACCGAACCCGATCAGCAGTTTCATCGCGTCGCCCTTGGCGAGCATGAAGATCAAGGTCGCGCCGATGAGGCCCATGCCGACGGTGACCAGGCCAGCGACCGCACCGGAGCGGAACGCCGTCTCAAGCGACTTTTTGTAACTCGAGAGCGCGGCGTGTGCCGTGCGCATGTTGGCCTCGACGGCCATCACCATTCCCATATAGCCGGCGATGTACGACGCCGTGACGCCGCCAACGAAACTGAGCGCCACCCACAGCGGGGTCAAGCCTTCGTAGCCTTCCTTGCCGTTGTACATGAAGAAGAGCCCGATGGCGATCGCAGCGATGAAGAAGACCATCGTCTGGATCTGCTGTCTGAGGTAGGCGAGCGCGCCAGCCTTGATGGCACCTCCGACCTCTTGCATCTTTTCGCTGCCTTTGGACTGCTTGATCACGTTGACGCGGATCAGAAAGCCCGTAAGGACTGAGATCGCACCGAGGAACAGCGATATGTAGAGATAGAGGTTGTCGCTCGCGGTGAACTTCAGTTCGACGGCCTCGCCGCTAGCGGCGAAGGTCAGCGCAGGCAGTGCCAACATTGAGAGAGTGAGGGCTAGAACCATGAAGACGCGCCCCGATAGTCGGGACGCGGCCTGATGGAGCGTCATCCGTGCTTTTGACATATGAGAGTAGGACCCCCGAGCCGATCCTTGGGCGCGCGGTCAGCCGCCCACCACAGACTGGCGTCGTTCCCGGCAAAGATACCCGACCGGCCAGGTTCAAACCGGCTCTTTGGGACTCACTTAGGGGGTTGGGGCGACCTTGGCTCGGCCATCGTGCGCCCCGATCTGGGCCGCCAACAGGTCGGCCTTCTTCTTCGGGATGCCTTGAAGAAGGATGACTGGCACTTCGTCGATGATGTCCTTGACCTGGTTGCGGTTGAGGGCGAGCATCTTTTGCAGGACGGGAATGATCTCCTCGTGCTTGGGGCCGGCGTCGATGAGCATGAGGTTATAGGGCGCGTCATCGTCCTGCCGTGAGAAGGTGGTGAACGCCGCAGTCGCCTCTTGTCCCTCTTCTGTCGAGATCGGGATGACGCGGTCGCACTCCTCGCAGATCAGCCCCGTGCTCTTCTCGCTGTACCAGTTGAGCGCGTTGCAATAGCCGCAGCGCACCTGGAACACCTTGAGGAGCCTTCCGTTCACGATCGGGATTTCGCGGTTGCAGTGGTCGCACCGGACGTCGTCCATCGGCTGTTCTGTAAAGATGTTCTTGCCGTCGCAGAAGGGGCACACGATATCGAAGGTCGTGATCTTGGAGATGAGCGACAGTTGCCAGATTCCGTAACCGAGCGCGCCGACGCTCGCAAGCAACATCACCCATCTAAGTCCGATCGTAGAAGGGGCGTGGTAAGAGAACAGCACGATTGCGATGAAGAGCCCGATTCCACCGGGGATCATCGCCATCAGGGCACGCTGGGTGCGGATTTCCTTGATGTTCGACGAGCGGTCTAGGTCAGGCATTGCTACACCTCAGGAATACGCGGACGCGCACCTACAGTATAGCCGCCGGGCGCTTCCGCAGGCTCAGCGGAACCGCCAGATGATGCCTGACGTCCCGTCGGCGATCGTTTTGACGATGTACGACCTGGCGTGGCCGTCGGCAAAGATCACGGGCGTCGTTCCGTCGTCCTTGCCCGTCTGGCCGTACCGAGCGTAGATCGGCTTCAACTGGCCAGGCGAGAGCGAACCGCCGAGTTCCTTGACCAGGTCGCGGTCGCTGGCCAGAGGCACCGCGAGCGAGAGGTCGGTGAACGCGACGAAGTCGGGGCGGAACATGGTGCCGTTGTCGGGTCCGAAGACGTAGCCCCTGTACTTGGTGCCAGGCTCTCCGTCCGGAGTGGTGGCGAACAGGCCGGAACGCGCCGGCTCGTCGATGCTGCTGAACGTGACGGCCGAGGAGAAGCCTTCGCAGCCGAGTTTGAGTTCGCCGGGGGTGCAGAGTTCGTCCGGCTCGAGCCCACCGCCGTTCAGGACGGAGGTGCCGTACGCGGTGATTCCGTTCATGCCGATGCTCTGCCAGTGCCTCGTGGCCCAGTTCTCCGAGTACTTGCTCGTCGAAGAGCCAGGCGCGACAAAGATCTGCTTGTTCTTCACGTACGGGAAGAGCGGCGCGGTCCAGATGCGGTGCGGGTCGCTCGTGTCGGCGTCGTAGTTCGTAGACGGCACGAGCGTATCGTCATAGTCGCTCGCGTACATCATCACCGACATCGCGAGCTGCTTCATCTGCGCGAGGGCGACAGTGCGCTTGGCCGCGTCCTTCGCCCTTGCAAAGACAGGGAAGAGCAGCGCCGCAAGGATCGAGATGATCGCGATCACGACGAGGAGTTCGATGAGCGTGAACGCTCGGCGACTAGTGTTTCGTTGTGTCATCTTTGGGCACATCGTTGCCGGAAGTCGTGTTGTTGGCCGAGGTGATCTTCGGCCCTGCCGCGCCCGTCGCGTTGAAGTCGCCGGGCTTGGCGCCGTCGCGGGTCGGCACGATGAGAACGTCGACCGTTCCGTCCCTGACCGGAGTGAATCCGAACTGCCTTCCAAGTGCCTCCAGGATGGATAGCGCGGGCTGCTTGATATAGGAGATCCTGATTTTCAGGTCCTGAAAGCCGGGGAGGACGTTCGCGTGCAGCCCCGCCTCCTCGGCGATCTGGACGACCGCGTCCTGGAGACTGATCTCTTGCGACTCGATGCTGACCCGCGTCATGTACGGATCGGGCAAAGTCGTCGGCCTGACAGGCGGGGGCACTGTGCCCGGGTTCAAC
>DATLWQ010000189.1:0-3983 GCA_035576225.1 Fimbriimonadaceae bacterium
GGTAGGCAGCGAGCCACGTCGCGATCGTCTTGAGCGTCTCGTCGTCTCCCGCGGGCCGCTCGTCGGCTTCGAGGTGCTCTGCCTTTGCCAAGGGGTAGATATACGCCTTGAGGTGCTGGTCCGTCTCCGGCGTGTACTCGACGAACTGCCAGGTGCTCGTGCTTGTGCGCGAGTTGATTGCGATGAGCCCTAGCAGCAGGATCGGGCCAGCAGCCATCACATAGTAGGCGGCCCTTTTGACCAGCATTAGGACAATTCTCGGCAGGTTCACCTTGCTTCTTTCCTCCCTAATCCTTCAATCCGCTCGGAGGGCCCGAGAATGCCCGGGGAGGGCCTTTCGGGCATATCTTCCGCACCCTTCGACGCCCTCCCATAAAATGGATTTGTGGGACGAGGAATACTTCTCGACAAACGGGCCGCTGCCGCGTGGGAGAACCACCTGGTGGCTGGAGCCCAATCCGGTGACAAGGTCGCCATGGAACTGGTGGCCGACCGTTACCGTTCGCAGATTAGAGGGCATGCCTTGCGCATGCTCCGCGACATAGAGGACGCCGAGGACGCGGTGCAAGACACCTTTGTCAAGGCGTTCCGAGCGATCAAGACGTTTGAGCAGGGCAGGCCACTGCTGCCATGGCTCATGCGGATCTGCTCCAACTGCTGCGTCGACATCATGCGCGGAAAGCGACAGAGGACGGAGTGCCTGGACAACCACGAGCACTCCATCTGCGACGACCGCGCGGACGTCGAGCAGGGGGTCGAGTCGAACCTGAACAGGGACTCGATCAAGGAGGCGGTCTCGCGACTTCCAGAGCGCTATAGACGCATCATCGAGATGCGGCACTACGGCCACATGGACGTCAACGAGATCGCATCGCAACTCAACGTGCCTGAAGGCACGATCAAGAGTTGGCTCTTTCGGGCCCGTGCGCTCCTGAGAAAGGATCTCCAGGTAGCGTTCGGCTAGCGATAGTGCACAGCGGGTGCCGGCCACGACTAAAGGAGGACGTGGCCTGCACCCGCGATACAAAAGGGGCGGCGGGTAACCTGGGTGCGATGCCCGTCACAGAGCAATCCGTGCTCGACGCCCTCCGATCGGTCGAAGACCCTGACCTACGCGCCGACATCGTCCGGCTCGGCTTCGTCAAGGAAGTCCAGATCGACGGTCCGAACGTGAGTTTCAAGATCGAACTCACCACGCCGGCCTGCCCGGTCAAGGATCTGCTCCAGGACCAAGCCAGAGAGGCGGTCCTTGCTTTGGGCGGCGTGGAGAACGTCGAGGTCGAGATGACCGCGCGCGTCCGAGAGCGGCAGACGGAGAAGGAGGACCTAGCCCCAGGCGTGCGGCAGATCATCGCCGTCGCCAGCGGCAAGGGCGGAGTGGGCAAGAGCACCGTCAGCGTGAATCTGGCCGTGGCTCTCGCCCGTCAGGGCGCAAAGGTGGGCCTGCTCGACGCGGACGTCTACGGTCCCAGCGTCCCGCTCATGATGGGCGTGGCAGGTGAGCGCCCGCTCGCCCAAGACCAGAAGATCGTGCCGATCGAGCGGTTCGGCGTTCGGATGATGTCGATCGGGTTCCTCCTGGAGGAGGGGCAGGCCGTCCTGTGGCGCGGGCCGATGGTCCACTCCACGCTCCGCCAACTGCTTGGCGACGTGCTTTGGGGCGACCTCGACTACCTTCTCGTCGACCTGCCACCCGGCACCGGCGACGCCCCGATGTCGCTGGGCCAACTCGTTCCGCTTTCCGGCGTCGTAATCGTCACGACGCCCCACGGGGTCGCGGCCAACATTGCGGGCAAGGCGGCCAGCCTTTTCAAGCGGCTCGGCTCGCCGCTCCTTGGTGTCGTCGAGAACATGGGCGAGTTCGCCTGCCCCTCCTGCGGCACTGTGACGCGGGTCTTTGCGGGAACGACGGGTGAGGAACTCGCCAAGAGCCTGGAGGCGCCCTATTTGGGCACGGTTCCACTGGATCCGCTCGTCAGCGAGTGTACGGACTCTGGGGCGCCGTGCGTCGCGGCACACCCGGACAGCGTCCAAGCCAAGGCGTTCGTGGAGATCGCGCGCAGACTGGCGGCGCAGACGAGCATTCTGGCCGAGTCGACGACCGCCCCAGTCTAGTGAACGACCGGCAGGGGGCGCAGGCTTGAGACGAGGTTCCGCATCAGTACGCTCGAGGGGAGCGGCGTCTCGGGCGGAAAGCGCTGGTGGCTGGCCGAGATGCGTCCTTCGATGTTCTTGATGCGTCGATCGGAGTCGGGGTGGGTGCTCAGCCATTCGTCGCTGCCCGACCCGCCGCCCTTCTCTTTCAGAAGCGTGAACACGTCGACCATCCCCTGCGGGTTGTAGCCAGCCTTGACCATGAGGTCGTAGCCAACTGTGTCGGCCTCGGTCTCGTGCTTGCGCGAATAGGGAAGCGTGAAGAGGAGGGTATCGGAGACGCTTGCGACGTCGAAGACGGTCCGGTTCGCCCTCAGAAGGATGAGCGCGAGGGAGATCCCCAACTGCCGCTTCTGGTTGTCGGCGTATGCGCTCGCCCAGTGCTCGTTGCGGACGTGGGTCAGTTCGTGGGCCAGGACCCCGACGAGTTCGTCCTCGGTGTTCAGATAGTTTAGGAGTCCGGTGTAGAAGAAGACGGGTCCGCCGGGGAGGGCAAAGGCGTTGATATCCTTGCTGTCGATGATGTCAAAGGTGTACTGGAAAGGCTTCTTCTTGCGCTCCTCTTCCGGGATGTCAGAAACCAGCATGTTTCCGAGTTTTCGAAGTTCTTTGACGCGAGGGTCGGAGTCGGGAAGGATCGTTTCTTGTTCGCGCAGGTCGTTGGCCGCCCTCTGCCCCAGTTTGATCTGGTCTTGGATGCTCGGCTTAAACATATCGGCCCGGGCTGTAACGGGCGTTACGAGCAACGCTGCCATTAATGCCAGCCAGGTCCTACGCATGAATGTATAGACGAGGATCCTCACGCCAGTGTTTCCTCGTCCCCCTTCAGGCACGCCAGACAAAGTCTAGTAAATCTGCGATTGGTGGGTCTGGGGGATGGTGGAAAACAAGAGGCACGGGTCTGGGTACCCACAGGGAAATCCTGAGTCCGGAGGAAACAAAGAAGCAATGAAGCGCAACAAGCGAACCGGTTTCACTCTTGTCGAAATCATGATCGTGGTCTTGATTATCGGCATCCTTCTAGCTATCGCCGTGCCTAACTTCATCAAGGCACGCCAGAACAGCCGCCTGCAGTCGATCGTCGCCAACCTCAAGCAGATTGAGACGGCGAAAGAGCAGTGGGCCATGGAGAATGGCAAGGCTGGCGCGGACGTTCCCGTCCAGGCCGACCTCGCTCCGACGTACATGAAGACTTGGCCGGTTGGCCCGGTCGTGGGTGTCTACCTGCCGAACGCAGTCGACGCCGACCCCACCTTCATCGGCAAGACCGCCGACGAGTGGCGAGCCGATCCGTCGGGCCTCTAAGCGAGCGAACGACATCGACAGAAAGCGGACAGGCCTGTGGCCTGTCCGCTCCTATTTTTGCCTGAAACCGGCCAGCCCCGGCTCATTTGCCGTCAAGGCCGCCTAGCCGGGATGGAATGTCTACTTAATGGTAGAGGCCTAAGTGTCAGTGAACTTGGGTCGATACCGCCTGAGATTGACGCTGTGAGGTACCGATTTAATGAACGTGCGACACCAACACGGAGCCGTCCGAACCCGGCGTAGACAGCGGGGCGCCCTGCTCGTCGACGTCATGCTGGGAATGCTCTTCCTCATGTTCGCCACCCTGACCCTGATGAGCCTGTTCCCGGTCGTCAAGAAGGGCGAGCAGATGAGCACCGAGCAGAGCAAGGCTGTGCAGATGTGCGACAGGCTGCTTGAACACGTCCAGATGCTCGGCGCAAAGAACATCAACGGCCAGAACTTGACCGCCCTCAACCTGATTGATGCTGGCCAGGCCGCCCAGCCGTACAAATTCACACACATTCCACTCGATGAGGCGAGCC
>DATLWQ010000190.1:0-3524 GCA_035576225.1 Fimbriimonadaceae bacterium
AGCGGAACGGTTCTGCCATATGGTGCCGTTCATTCTGGCACGATATAGGTTCTGCGGGTAGGGAGTTCGGTAAGGAGGCGCTCCGGGGCCCGGACGAAAGTAACATAAGGGCGCGATGGCGTATTACGTGGTCGGGCCGGACGGTGCAGAGAGCGGACCCTTCGAACTGGACGTGCTGATAGGGTGGGTGAAGGAGGGACAACTCCCACCGAGCGCTCCCGTACGCGACGTGCGGGGCGGGCGGAGCACGCCAGCCGGTCAGCTCGTCGAACTGTCGCCGCACTATGCCGCCACCTCTTATCCCGGACAGGCTCAAAAGACCGGCTCTGCGATTGTGCCGACCGGCAATCCAGACGCGCTTTGGGGCTACTACCTCGGCGTCGCATCGCTGATCTGCTTCGTCGGACTGTTGATCGCGCCGATTTCTATCTATAAGGCGGTCAAGGGCTTGAAGGCGTACAGGGCGAACCCGGAGATCCACGGCCTGGCGCACGTCATCGTTGCCTTCGTGCTGGTCGCCCTCAGCGTTGGGCTCCACGTCACGTTCTTCGTCCTGGTCTCGCGAACATAAGTCGAAACCCACCGGGTAAACAGCCCGGAATGGAATATCGCAGTCTCGGGCGCACCGGCGTCCAAGTAAGCAACCCGTGCCTCGGAACAATGACGTTCGGCTGGTCGCCGGACGACTGGGGCTCGACGCAGGAGGAGGCGTTCAAGGTCGCGAACAAGGCACACGACCTGGGCATCAACTTCTTCGACACCGCCAACGTCTATGCGCGCGGCACGAGCGAGAAGATACTCGGCAAGTGGATGAAGGGCAAGCGCGCCGGTCTCGTCATCGCCACCAAGTGCTATGGCAAGATGTCCGACACCGACCCCAACTCGTGGGGCAACTCGCGCAGGAACGTCATGGAGGCGTGCGAGGCCTCGCTCAAGCGTCTGGGCACCGACTACATCGACATCTACCAGTTGCACAGGCCGCATCCGTCGATCCCGATAGACGAGACGCTCCGCGCGCTCGACGACCTGGTGCGGCAAGGCAAGATCCGCTACGCGGGATGCTCGACCTTCGCTGGCTGGCAACTGGCCGAAGCGCACTACGTCGCAAAGTGCCTGGGCATCAACGGCTTCGTCAGCGAACAGCCGCCCTACAACCTGCTCGACCGCCGCATCGAGCGAGGCGTCCTTCCCTTCTGCCGCACTTACAACTGGGCGGTCATCCCCTGGTCGCCACTGGCAGGCGGACAACTTAGCGGCAAATACCTCGAAGGCAAGCCAAGGAAGGGCCGCTACGCCAAGTCCGACCCAGGCGGGCGCATCACCCCGGCCACGACGAAGATCGTCAAACAACTCAAGAAGATCGCAGACAAGGAAGGCGTCTCCCTCACGACGCTCTCGCTGGCGTGGGTCGCCGGGCAGCCTGGAGTCACTGCGCCGATCATCGGGGCGCGCTCCGCCAAACAACTCACCGAGTCGGTCAAGGCCTGCAACACGGTCCTAAGCAAAGATGCCCTCGAAAAGATCGACAAAGTCGTTGAGCCGGGCACGAACGTCTTGAAGTATTACGAGGCGAACTTTGGCCCCAACGTGGTGCCAAACTGCTGACGAGAGGTCTGTCATGAAGGTCAAAGCCTACGTAGCCGAGTTCATCGGCACATTCGCCCTTGTGTGGGTCGGCATCTATGCGATCCACCACCTGGCAAGCGCGCCAAGCGGCCTGCTCGGCATCGCGATCGCGCACGGACTTGCGATCGGCATCCTCGCTTCGGCGACGATGCACGTGAGCGGCGGCCACTTGAACCCGTCGGTGACGCTGGCGATGCTGATGACGCGACGCATCAAGTTCATCGACGCGCTGTGCTACATCATCGTGCAGTTGGCAGCGGGGTTTGTGGCGGCGTGGCTCATCAAGTCCGTCGGGCTCTTCAACGGCCCTTCGGCGGTCGACGGAGTCCAGACCGTGATGCAGGGCACGCCCGCCATCGCCGACGCGCTCAACGGCCGCGGGCTCCCCGCGCACGACGCGGTGATGTCCGCCTGGTTGCTGGAGGCTATCGCCACCTTCTTCCTGGTGTTTGCGATCTTCGGCACTGCGGTCGACAAGCGGTCCCACAAGGTCGGCGGCCTGTACATAGGGCTCGCCGTCACGATGGGCATCCTTGCGATCGGCCCTCTCACTGGCGCAGCGCTCAACCCCGCGCGCTGGATGGGGCCCGCGATGCTCAGCGGCGTCGGCGCGAACTCCGCGTACACGCTGCCCGAACTGTTCTGGGTCTACTGTATGGGCCCGATCACCGGCGCGATCGTCGCAGGGTTCGTCTATCAGTTCGTGATGATGGACCGCGACCAGTGGATCACAAAGGCGACCTGATCGCTCACCTGCCTGCCCCCTCTCTGTTTACAGGACTGAGAGGGGGCACGGCCAAATCACCTGCCGTTGTAGAGGCGGGCGCCGTACCAGAACAGCACGATCGACGCGACCAACATCGCGAAAAACGGCGCCGCGCCGGATAGAGTGATATGTGGAGTTGCACCCGGTGCACGGTCCCCCAACAACGCCATGAGTGCCACACTGCCAATACAGATGGCCATGTAGACGCAGAGTCCGCCCAAGACCGGGTGGCGCCGCTTGTTCTCGTCCTTCTTGTTTTGTGGTGGCTCTTGCCAGTCCGTCATTGTTCCCGTCCTCCTCTACTACCGCCGTCAACACGCTCCGTCGAGTCCGTTGCCCATTATTGCCGATCCTGAGTCATCTTTGACATCTTCACAGTCCTCTCCAACGTGCCAGAATCACACCGATGGTTGCGGTTGCTTTGGTGTGTCTTGCGATGATGAATACCCAGCAGTGGAAGCCCGTCCAGGGCGGATTGATGACCCGGTGGGCGAAGGACGTGCGTGCCGACGCGCCCCACTCCGAGTACCCCCGCCCCTCCCTCGTCCGGACCGAGTGGAAGTCCCTCAACGGGCTCTGGGACTACGCGATCGCGCCGTCGACGACCAAGGCGATGCCACAGAGCGACGGAAAGATCCTCGTTCCCTTCCCCGTCGAGTCCGCGCTCAGCGGAGTCAAGAAGCCGCTCACGCCCGACGAGACCCTGTGGTACCGGCGCACCTTCGAAGTCCCGAAAGGCTGGGGCAAGCACGTCCTTCTGCACTTCGACGCCGTGGACTGGCGGGCCGAAGTTTGGCTGAACGGCCAGCGGCTCGGTTCGCACCAGGGCGGCTACGACCAGTTCACCTTTGACGTCTCCACAGCATTGCACGAGGGCGAGAACGAACTGCTCGTCGCCGTCCAAGACCCCACCGACACCGGCACACAGCCGCGCGGCAAGCAAGTGTTGCATCCGGAGGGCATCTGGTACACGGCGGTCAGCGGCATCTGGCAGGACGTGTGGATGGAACCGGTCGGCGACGCCTACATCAAGGGACTAACAGCCGACGGCGATCCGTCCACGGGCCGCGTGAAACTGCAAGTCGACGCGGACTCTTTCGCGCCCAGCGACACATTGGTCGTGAGTTCGCTC
>DATLWQ010000191.1:0-2671 GCA_035576225.1 Fimbriimonadaceae bacterium
TACGGCTTTGAGAGCCCCGACAACAATATGGAATCGGTGTTCCATTACCTCGTGGAGGCATGATGTTCAACTCTTACGTCTTCACTTCGACCCTCCGCGATATGCTGCGGCCTGCGCGCATTGTGCCGTGGGTTCTTCTTGCGCTCGTGCTCGGCGGGGTTTCGTTCTTGTGGACTTCCTTATCGAGAGATCCGTTGGGCGCACTGCAGTACGGCATGTTGGTCCGGTTCATCGTCTACCGCGTCGTTGCGCTTGCCTGCGCGATGTTCACAGTGATGGTGATCGGCCAGGAAGTCGAGCAGAAGACGATCGTGTACCTGGTGACGCGGCCGATCGAGCGAGGGACGCTGATCGTCTCACGGTCGCTTGCCGCGGTCGCGGCCGCGACGCTGATGTCGTGGATGTCCGTGATCGCCGTCGGGTTCGCTATCCTTGGCCCCGGGGTCTTCGGCCAGACGATGTTTTGGATGGACGTCCTGATCATGTTGCTCGGCGCGCTCGCCTATACGGCACTGTTCGTGTCCATCAGCCTCCTGATCAACAGGGCGATGCTCGTGATCCTGTTGTTCACGTTCGTCTGGGAGGCGTTCGTGCCGCTGATCAACGGCGACATGTACCTGCTGACGATCAACACCTATATGAGCGCGCTCGCCCTGCACCCCAACAAGACGCTGAGCTTTCGGGTCGCCTCACAACTTTCGGGCGACATCAGTGTGAGCCCTTGGGTTGCGTGGATCGTGCTGGGCGCGGTCTGTGTCAGTCTCCTCTGGTTTTGCAGTTGGTGGTTCTCCCGCCACTCGTACCTGCCGCGCGAGGACGCAGAGTAGGGTGGACAAAGTGAGGCGCCCCGGCGATCGCCGGGGCGCCTCACTTGCTGGGAGAGGTTGCTTCAGGTTCTGACTTTGACGCGGACGTCGGTGTGGACTTCGCCGTCCTTGTCACTGTTCTCGCCGTGGAACGCCTTTCCGAGTTCCTTGAGGCCGTCGACCATGTCGTTCTTATCGGGACCGTCAATCATGTTCTTGTCGATATGCTCGAACTTGATGCCAGATGGCAGGATCGGCTGGAGGAGGCTGTCGTCGAAGTCTCCGTCGAACTGGAACGACATCTTCATCGAGACGCCCTCTTGACCGCGGACCTCCATGTTGATCGGTAGATCGGTGTCAGCGTCGACGAGCACGTGGAACTGACCGTTGCCGTGCGGGTCCGTGATCGTCACGTTGTAGACGTTACGACCGTCGACGATGTGCGGCTGCTCGATCTGGATGTTGTTCTTGCCGATCTCGTTGGCGTGCTCCTTGAAGATCTTGGAGGCGCTCAGTTCCTTGGTGAGGTTGTGCATGACGTCCTCAGGCGAGAACGGAATCTCGAACCCGAGGTCGATGACCTGCGCTGTGTCGCCGCCGTCCCAGATCGTGAGTTCGCCACCGTGGTAGGAGACGTCCATCTTCTGCTTGTCTTCATCGCCCATGCCATTCATGCTGATGCGCCAATCCTTGCCCTTGCCGGCGATCGTGAGCGAGCCGCTTTCGTCGCCAGAGAACTGCATCTGCACGAGCACGCTGTGGACCTGCTGATAGGCCGCCGTGACCATGTCCCAGGTCTTGGCCTCGGCCTTTGCCGGCGCGAGGAACATGGCTGCGCCGATCACCGCCGCGGCCGCTGCGGCCATCGAGCCGCCGATCGCCCACTTGAACCTCGGCGAGAGCGGCGCCCTGCGGGGCACCTGGCGCGAGGCGAATTCGACCCTGTTGCGCAGGCCCTGTGGCGCTTCGCTGGAGAGGGGCTGGCCCTCAAAGATCTGTTTCATGTCTTTCTTCATACTTCGTCCTCCCGGTCGGTCAAGTCGAACGAATCCGCGCCGAGCACACGAAACTCGCTCCGCGCCCGCTGGAGCAGGCTGTTGGTGGCGTCTGTGCTGCGGCCGATCACGGCAGCGACCTCCTCGGTCGTAAGGCCGTTCACGTATTTGAGCACGAGCGCCTGGCTGTGGTCCTCCGTCATCTGGTCGAGGATCGCGTTGACGGTGAAGCGCTTGAAGTGGTCGGTGCCGTCCGTGTGGTCGGCGTCGACCAAGGGCGCCTCGCGCCGCCGATACTTCCTGCGTAGGCAGTCGGCGACCTTGTTCTTGGCGATCGTAAGCAGCCAGAGCCTCGGATCGGCCACCACGGTCTGCTCGCGCAGACGCCGGAACGCCGCCGACATGACCTCCATGGTCACGTCCTCGGCGTCCTCTTGGTGGTCGATCCTCGATGAGACGTAACGCCAAACGTCGTCCAGGTACAGGCGCTGGAGTTCGTAGGGATCCATTGAAGACGCTTTATCCTCCCACACAGAAGGCCCGCTTTTCATCTCTGAACCCGAGAGCGGTCGGCTAGTTCCTAGTTCCATTCAGTTCGTCCTTCTTGACCAAAGGTTAGAAAGAGAGTCGCCTCAGGGCCCCGGAATCTATCGCGGTCCTATTCTGGCCCTCCCTTGGGCTGCCACCGGTTGTCGTCCTTGCCCTCGCTAAAGAGGGTGGTCTTCGTAAAGGCGATCCTTTCCGGGGCGGTGTCCTTGGCGTGGACCGTATTGGCGATCAGCACGTGGTTCTTGCCGAACCTCTGGTTGAGGTCGTCGACCGCCCGACTGGCCTTGGAACGCCCGATTGTGTCGTCGAACAGGCTGGGGG